>NZ_JBHFNU010000076.1:0-15957 GCF_041929145.1 Aerosakkonema sp. BLCC-F183
GCATTTATTCTGGTCTCAGTTGCATCTATTCTGGGTCAGTTGCATTTATTCTGGTTCCTTCCCCTTTTCAGTTGCACCATAATCTGGGTCTCAATCTCTCTTGATTGCAGGTCTCACTGTTTATGTTTGCGGGTCGCTACAGCTAGTTCGGCTAACGGTTGCAGTTCGGCAGGGCGATCATCGGACTGTGACACTTCGCTATTCGCCTCGCTGTCAGCTTAGGCGAGGAGTTCTTCTAATACCTGAATCGCCCCGCTAATCCGCGGCAGAGTTTCTCGCAAGTTGCATTGTTTTTCTTCATATTCTGCGAGGAGTTTTTGTCCCATTTCAAATTCTGTTTTGAGCGAGCGGAGGCGTTGGGAGAGTTTTTCTTTCATAATGATTATTGCTGACATAACCATTAGACATCTCCAAAAACTACCAAAGCCTCTCTAATATTGGTTTTTGACTACCTGCCCTTTAGGGGGCAGGTAGTCAAAAACCAACGGTTACATAGGGCTTTGACCGGGTTGCAGTCAAAATATGGCACATTCTTTAGCTAGTCTTATTTCATATTAAAATCCAAATATTAGGGTTTTTAGCTATTGAGAACTATCGCACCTATTCGCCATCTGATTAATCCGCATACAGCCAGAATTACTGGCTCATAACTTGTGGATTTTAACCGGAATCTTTCGGCAGCTACCCGAAAAGTTTTCACCAGTCTAATTAAGTGTTCTACCACTATTCTTTTTCAGGCTTTTTTTTGATTATCTTGTTTTTGTTCAACCGTCACACTTTTACTTCTAGTTTTCTTATGAGGGGTGTCAATCGCTGGTTCTCCTACATAAGCTTTATCCCCTTGAAATTTCTGATTATCATTTAACTCTGTCCGGCGTTCTCGCCAGAGTTTTATATCGCTGATTGCCCCAGGTTTTATTACTACTACATCCACTATTTCTTTGCCTGTAGGCATCACGATGAATTGGTTTTTAAATGTATGCTTTTTCTTCTTTCCTGAATAATACTTTTTTTGTTCTTGATACTCTGTTGGCCTTTCTCTCGGCTGCTCATAGCTATCCACTATTAATTCAAATTGACTTAATATTTCTTCAATCCATGCCCACTCTGAGTCGTTTTTTTTTACTTGTTCTACTAAGGACGCTGGCAACAGTTCTCTTAATATTCCGAGCCAGTAATGAAATATATAGTTGGCGGCTGATTCGCTGATGCCAAACTGAACTCCTAACATCTGGAATGTCGGCAAGTGATGTAGGTATACTAATGTGAGGAGAATCTGGTCTGTTACGTTTAATTTGGCTTGTCTTCCACCAACAGCTTTAATTATTCTTGTTTTCCTTTGTTCGATTGCTTTTTGTTTTTGATTATGTAAACTCTCAGCTTGACTGATTAACTCTATTAACCGTTCGTAATCTAAACCCACTAATCTTTGGGCTTCGGATGGGTGCTTTTCTATGTAATCTCTCAATTGGCTCATTTTTGGCAAGTAAAACTCCATTTTACCCTATGCGATCGCGTTTGAGTTAATATGTTGGAGATGTCTATTAGTGAGTAGAGATCGTCAAGATTTGAGAGTCACTAATAAGTAATAGGAGAGACAGGTTCGCTTGGTTCCAGAGTGGTCGCTCACCTGCACTACTCAAGTTTTATTTCAATTAGAATTGTCCGATGGGAATTTCAATCACGAATTCAGCCCCCTGACCCAGTTCTGAAATACACCTTAAGTTACCCCCATGTTTTTGTACAACTATTGAGTGAGAGATAGACAAACCTAAACCAGTTCCAGAGCCTACTGGTTTAGTGGTAAAAAAGGGATCGAAAACTTGTCTGACAACTTCGGCATTCATACCAGGTCCATTATCAATAATTCGGATAGCTACTTTGTTATCATCTATTACTTTTGTGCGAATACAAATATGAGGAGAAGCTTGCTCCATGATATTTAAAACTTTAGATTTTCCTTTTTCCTCTGGAATCGATGGCCGCTCATTAGTTACCTTTTTTTCTAAAGTCATCGAACCATCTAAAGCATCAATAGCGTTAGATATAATATTCATAAAAACTTGATTTAATTCTCCAGGATAGCACTCTACCAAAGGTAACTTACCGTATTCTTTAACTACTTGAATTCTAGGACGCTCACCTGTTTCTTTAAGGCGATGTTCTAAAATTAACAGAGTACTATCTATGCCAGAATGAATATCAATTCGCTTAATTCCATCTTGCTCGTGGCGGGCAAAGTTTTGCAAGCTGGCAACTATAATTCGGATACGCTCAGCTCCCACATTCATTGAAGATAAAATTTGGGGAAGATCTTCACACAGAAAAGTCAGATCAATAGCATCTATTTCCTCAATAATTTCTTGATTAGGATGGGGGTAAGCTTGCTGGTAGAGATCGACTAATCTTAACAGATCTTCCATATACTCTTTAGTATGAGTAATATTGCCATAGATAAAGTTGACAGGATTGTTAATTTCATGGGCAATTCCAGCAACCAATTGACCTAAACTAGACATTCTTTCAGCTTGAATTAGTTGGGTTTGGGTTTGTTGTAATTGTTTTAAAGTTTGGTGCAATTCCTCATTTTTTAATTGTAATTCTTGGGTTCTTTCTTCAACTTTAAACTCCAAATTGCGGTTGTAATCTTCTAATTTATGATTGGCTATTTCTAAATTGGTATAAAGAACCGAATTTTCCAAAGAAATAGCGGCTTGAGAAGCAAGAAGTTTTAAAACTTCTAACCTATTAGGAGTAAAAGCAGCGGTAGTTAAGTTATTTTCTAAATAAAGTAAACCTATAAATTTCCCTTGATTAATAATGGGCAAACACAAAACTGACAAGGGCTGATTTTGGATAATATAAGGTTCGCTTATAAATAGTTCCTCATTTCTAGCATCATTTAAAACTATACTTGACTGAGTTAATTGGACATAATTAAGTATACCTTTTGGCATAACCCGATCGATCTCTAGCGCAGGAAAGACCGACACAAGTATATCCTCTTCATCAAGTTCAGCAGAAGCTGCAATGACTAAGCTATCTTTTTGATTAAGGACGAGAAATCCTTTTTGAGCGCCAGCATTCGTGATGACAATATTCATTAATTTATTTAGTAGCTGACTTAAAACTATTTCATTAGAGATGCTAAGCGAAGCTTTCATTACAGCGGCTAAATCCAATACACCATCATTTTCTTTAACTGTACTAGCTGTGACTATACTGCTATCAATGGCGGCAGATTTTTGAGCGGTAATTCGGGAAAGTAAATCTGAATATTTGGACTCTAAATCTTTTACTTTAGCCGTTGCTCCCCAGCGAATATAGCTATAATAAGCTTCGGTTATATACGTTTGAGCAATTTTCTGGCGACCAATAGCTAAATAGAACTCTGCTGCTCGTTCATTGCCAATTGCCTCTTCTTGCGCGTATCCCTGTTCTCTAGCACCAATGATTGCTTTATCGTAAAGCTCCATAGCTTCTAAAACTTCTCCAGAAATCCGGGCTCTCTCAGCTTCCACTAAATCGTATTTATGCTGGAAGTTTAAGGGAGCATGAGTAGCCCACTCTTTCATTTTTTTCTGATTTGAGGTTATTTTTCTAAGAAATTGTTTTTTTTCTGTTTCGCTAGCATTAGGATAATGAGCTAAGAGAGCCAAAGAAAAGTAGAAGTTGTGTTCGGCAAAATAAAGTAACCCCAGCACAGCACTTGCATAAGGTTCAGCTAAATTAGAGTTTTCCACAGCCTGGGAATAATTATTAAACAAATAACAGGTAATAGTTTTAGATAAATAGACAACAAACAAGGAAGTAAAACTATTGTATTGAATAAAGATGGGCAACATTTCTGATTCTTTGAATGCCTCACCTTCCAAGCGCTCTACAAAATTAGATTTTCCCAGAAAATTTTGGACTAATTGTTGAGTTATTTTCAATCCAGACGTAAAATAATCTTGTTTTAATTTAGACATTAAGCCAATATACTGTTCATATTTATGATTAACTTCTTCCAAGAAATCTCCCATAAAAAGTATGTGAGTACAATAATTAATTGTAGCAATACCAGCAAACATTAGATCTCCCGTTTCAATGCCTATATAAATTGCTTCGCTCAAAGGCTCTATAGTGTTTATGACCGGTTCTTTCCAGTGACGAATATTAGCATTAAAGTTATTTAAAACTTTACATTTTGCTTGTTTTGCATTAAATTTATCTAACAGCTTTAATGCTAGCTCACCGTATCTATAACCAGAATCTATATCTCCTAAAACTCCACACAAAAGAAAAGCATAATTGGTATAAGCCATTGGAGCCCAAGCAGAATTACCATAGGTTTTACATAAATTAACTCTTGTAAAAACAAGAGATGGAAATAAACTCGGATTCGCTACGAAAGCAGCTATACTGACAGGATCTAATATTCGCAGAGCTGCAAGTTTATAAGGATCGCTTATTTCTGGTAATTCGCTCAAATCGTCAATAATCAAGCTTTCGGGTGGCTTCTCTTCTAAGGAAACATTCAGCATTGTTAGGACAGAGAGAGCAGTATCGACTGCCATTTGCATATGATTTTGAGCAAAATAAGACTGAATTTGTATTTCATAGACTTTAATTTTTTCCAAAAGAGTTTTGGCTTGTCCCAAAGCTACTTCAGCCAAAGTTTTTGATTTGTCAAAATTAGTGACGAGGTATTCTGCTTCCACTGCCTCTATATAAATAGCTAGTGTTAAGTTGTAATTATCTTGCCAACTATTAGTTGTTAACAGCCCTAAACTTACATTTAAATAATTGGCAGCCGCTTCATAAGCTGTTGCTGCTTTAGCTTTTTGTCCGGCTATTAAATTTAGGGAAGCAAGTTCATCTTTTTCTAACTGAATGGTAAGTAAGTCAGTACCAAAATTTAGTTGGTTGACCAAGGCAAAAATATTTTCTTTCTTTTCTTCAAACGTGGTATTATTTAACAATAATTGCCCAATTTTTAAATGGGTTGCTTTTTGTTCAGATTCGGGAATCAAAGAATAGGCAGCTTGCTGCACCCGGTCGTGCAAAAATTTATAAGAAATTTTTACTTGTGGGTTGGTAGCAAATGGTGTTCCAGGAGAAGCCAATTCTTCAAAACTACTAAATCCAGACGACTGACTGCCTAGTAACATAGGAATTTTATAAGTACTACTCAAGGGAAGAACTAAACCAGATTGAAGTGCATCCCAGAGAATAACTGCCGTATCGGTTGGTGATTTTTCATTAACAATAGCTAGAATATCTAAAGTAAATTGGTTGCCAATACAAGCGGCCTGTTTTAAAAGATTTTGAGTTACTAAAGGGAGTTTGGAGATATTTCTAGCTATCAATTCAACAACATTATAATCAGTAATCCCAATAGCCTGAATTTCTTGAATATTCCACTGCCAGCTACCACTACTTATATCATAAATTAACAAGTTTTCGGCATATAAAGTTTTAAGCAGTTGGGTCAAGAAGAAAGGATTACCTTGGGTTTTACTAAAAGCTAATTCTACTAATGGCTGAATCCGTAGCGTCTCTGCTGTTTCGTTAAGAGTGTCTGCAACCAGCAAGTTTACGTGGTTTATTGACAAAGGCCGAAGAGTAATATTATATATTACTCTTCCCAAATCAGAAAGTTTATCTATCGTTTGAATTAATATATGAGTTGGGTTGACTTCGTTATCTCGATAAGCGCCAATTATTAAAAAATATTGACTATCGGGATCTGTCATCAATAGTTGGATTAGTTTCAAAGATGCTGAATCTGCCCACTGTAAATCATCTAGAAAAACAACCAAAGGGTGTTCTGGCTGGCAAAAGACATGAATAAATTGCTGAAACACTCGATTAAATCTATTTTGGGATTCTGTTGGCCCTAGTTGAGGAATTTCTGGTTGTTTGCCAATAATTAGTTCGATTTCGGGTATAACGTTAGCAATTACTTGACCGTTTGGCCCAAGTGCATTTAATAATTTATTTTTCCAAACCGCTATATTTTGAGGATTTTCCGTTAACAGTTGACGAATTAAGTCTGAAAAAGCTTGAATTAAGGCTGTATAAGGGGTATTGCGCTTAAATTGATCGAATTTACCTGCAATAAAATATCCTCGCGATGCCACAATTGGCTTATGAACTTCATTAACTACTGAAGTTTTTCCAATTCCGGAATAACCGGAGACTAGCATCATCTCAGTTGCACCAACTTTAACTCGGTTAAAAGCATCCATTAGGTGAGCAAGTTCTGATTCTCGGCCATACAATTTTTGAGGAATTAAAAGTTGGTTTCCTTTATCGTGCGTACCAAGAACAAAATTTTCAATTTTCCCAGTAGTTTGTAGTTGCAATAGACAAGTTTCTAAGTCTGATTTTAGTCCAGCTGCACTTTGATATCTAGATTCAGCAGTCTTCGCTAAGAGTTTCATTATTATTAATGAGATAGGTTCGGGGATTTCAGTGTTTATGTAATGAGGTGGAGTGGGTAGTTTAGCAATATGGCAGTGAACTAATTCCATCAGATCGGTGGTAGTAAATGGTAATTGGAG
Organism: Aerosakkonema sp. BLCC-F183; assembly: GCF_041929145.1. Lineage (NCBI taxonomy): Bacteria > Bacillati > Cyanobacteriota > Cyanophyceae > Aerosakkonematales > Aerosakkonemataceae > Aerosakkonema > Aerosakkonema sp. BLCC-F183. The sequence continues at coordinate 6,549 of NZ_JBHFNU010000076.1, forward strand.
AGTTAACATTTCATAGAAGGTAGCTCCTAAGCAATAAAAGTCAGAACGGTAATCAATAGAACGGTTCATTCTCCCTGTTTGTTCGGGTGACATATAGGCAAGCGTACCCTCTAATAACTGAGGGTTACTAAAACTAGGATTTTCTAAAGAAAGGCGAGATGCAATACTAAAATCAGAAATTTTTACAATACCTGTTTCAAGATTAACAATAATATTAGAGGGTTTAATATCTTTATGAATTATGGGAATTTTATGTAAATAGTTTAAGGTATCTACTAAAAAAATAGCTGTTTTTAGAAATTCTCTTATGGAAAGTTTTTGAAAAGTAAGTATATCTTTGAGAGAATGACCGCCAATATCCTCTAAAATTAAAGCAAGCCCGTTGTGATATTTTTCCAGGCTGTAAGATTTGATAATACCTTCGTACTGAAGATTATGAGTAATTGTATATTCTTGCCTCAAACGTGTAAGGTCTTCAAGAGTGGGATATTCCGCTCTAGGTATTTTAATTATAACGGGTGTTTCATCTCGTTCTTTAGTTCCTCGATAAACTATCGTTCTAGCGGTAGCTTGGATTTCTTCTGTGATTTTATACCCTGGTAATCTTAGCATTTTAGTTGGTTTCCTATATAAAGAATATCTCTAAAGGGATATTGACATAAAATTTACTAAGTGTCAATAAATTATTCCTTTTCCGCCAGAAGAATATCTATTGCGGGAGTGACTCAAAGGCGATCGGGCTAAGCAGCTAGGCGTAATAAAGTATAAGTAGAAATACTTAATTTTTTTTAGGTGAGTCGGGTATTTGCGCTCACGCCCTAAAAGTTAATAAAATGTAGCTTATAATACAAATTTTTCTAGCTCACTGAAAGTTGATTAACTGCCAAAAATTTAGTGTTGATAATCCTGCTCATCTATTTTTTTACTGCCCAATATGAATTCTCCTACTGAGGATTCGGCGTAATAATCTATTCCAGTTGCTAAGGCAAATAAATCTGAGTTACCGCCTCCAAGGGCACAAGGAGCTAAATTCATTCCGGTAGCAACTAGATACATAGTTTGCATCACAATACCTACGTGCTTTAATATCAGAGCATAAGCGATGGATTGATAGCTCCACATTACTCTAGCAAAGCGTGCAGTAATAACTATCAAAACTTGAGGATTACATTCCTCGCCAGTTGCCATTTCTGCTTCTTTTAAAAGCCTTATAACTGGAATATTTAATTCGCAAATCTTCCCTAGTTGATGGTTAATCGGACAGTAATGATATAACCCTGGTGGTACATCTTCACAATTATTGATGAGTGTATAAAATTCTAACTCGTAACTAGCTCCTCCACTAGGATAAGGTCGATTGCTATATTCCATATTTTCTTTAATAAATACTTCTTTCACTCGAACCGAACGGTAAAGAAACTCGCCTAGTTGCCTAGCGCTAATAGGTTTATTTGCATAACTCCTAAGAGATTTTCTCTCTTCAAGAATAAACGTAAAAGGAGAATCTATTTGTTTTAGATTTTCTAGCTCCGGTTGATAAAGATTAATTTGCTCATCATATAGGCTTTTTTTTATTGCATTTGTTGGCTTAATTTTACCCAAAAAACGATTGTTTTTACCGGATGGGGTGTCGTGCCGCCCGGTTCTACTTCTAGAATGAAACAAAAGATCGTGAAATTCCCAATGATTTAAAGCCTCGTTTTCTTCTTGATTTTGACAATATGCTTCTAATTCCAAGATAGCCTTATTACTTAATAAAATACCCAAAAAGATTTGTGTTATTTCTTCTGGTAGCCCTGGAATATTACCAGATATTTCGCTAGAATACTGAGGTCTAGCAAGCTCATGAATAATTACAACAGTTCGCCAATCATTCAAAATTATTTGCGAATGAGATAAAGGAGATTCTATAATTATTTGCTCCTTATCTCCGTGCAAATAAGCAAAACGAGAAAGCACATACTTTTTATCTGGATTAGGATTTTTAAATTGAAATTTATAATTTTCGCCATAAGGAATAACCTGAATTAACGGGATTTCATCTATATAAATAGTATGACATATTAGGCCAAGTGTGATAAATTGTTTTAGGTAGTAATGAAACTTAGTTAATCCAGGGAAGCCATCTTTTTCTAAAACTAAATCAGCTAATTTCTTTTCAGTATCGCCTGCCTCGCAAAGGATTCCAATAGCTGTTTGCAAGCCGGGAGAAAAAGAGCCTGTATACTTTTTCAATTGCTCAATAACAGAGATATTTTTCTTGAAAGAAAGGACAAAGGACGGAGGCATTTTAGTTTAATCCGTAAAAACGCATAGGGTTATCCCAAAGAATGTTTTGGACGGTTTTCTTCGGCAGCCGTTCACTTAACTCTACAGCTTGATTTACAACATCTGGTTGGTGGTCTATGTGGGGATAATCAGAACCAAAAATCAAGTTATCGGAGCCTATATATTGGATAATCTCATTAAGATAGGGTTCAGAAGGGTCGAGGGACACAAAGCACTGGCGACGAAAATATTCAGAAGGTTTCATCCTTACGTTATCTTTTACCTCCCAAGCTAAGTTTTTATACTCTACCTCATCCAACCGCCATAACCAATAAGGTAACCAGCCACAGCCTGCCTCCAAAAAACCGACTTTCAGTTTGGGGTAACGCTCTAAAACTCCCCCCTCAATTAATGCGAGCATTCCCATCATTTGTTCCATTGGATGAGAGCAAGCGTGCATAGCGAAGCGAGTATGAAATCGATCTGCTCCTGTAGAGGGTAAGCGACAGTGAGTTCCCTCATGAAGGCTAACAGCTATCTCCAGCCGTTCGCACTCAGCCCAGAATGACTCATACTCAGGATTGCTGAGTAGCCGCCCTTTGACGGGGTTTGGACGTAAAAAAACCGCTTTCCACCCAAATTTGGCAATTCGATGCAATTCTGGCACCATTTCTTGGGGAGCGTGTAGATTAATTGCCCCTACTCCTTTAAGAAGCTGTGTGTCATAACTGCAAAAGTCCCGCAGCCAGTTATTGTAAGCGCGAGTGAGTGCCCCAGCTAATTGAGGATTCATATTATCGATCGCCAGCAGCCACAGTCCAACTGTCGGGTAAAGAAATGAGATATCTGTTCCCATCTTCTTCATTGCCTTTACCTGAGACTCCGCATTGAAGTTACTGACTCCGTATCGAGTATAGAACTTAATTATTTGTTCGATTCCCTGGCTCCAGATGGGAGCGGGTATTTTGTAATAAATCTTTTCACCAGCAATTTTTATATCTTTCAAGGGGCTGGAAAAAAAATCAATTTTAATCGCTTGCTCTTGGGGGAGCCCTTTTTCTAATAGCTGCTCTTTATAGGGAGTAGCGCTTTTAAATTCAGGTTCTATATAGTTTTCCCAAATATCGATTGGTTCGATTACATGGCAATCCGCATCCACAATTTGATACTCTTTAAGCATGATTTATTTAGTGGTTATATTTAGGAGTAATGCACAAATTATTTCAGAAAAAAATTGGTATGGGATTTAGTTGATTTTCTGGTAATGGTTCTGGTAGCCAACCTAATTGAACTGGCACATCATAAAGTCGCCCCGGAGCTAATCTTTTCCAAAAGTGGCGCATTCCAGGAACAATAACTTTGACAACATTGAGTCCTATATCAGGACGTGTCTGATCTAGAACCAGCATTTCCATACCTTTTTTGTTAAGTATTTCTACACAGGTCATAACATCTTCTAGGAGATCGGTACTTTGTGACTGAGAATAGTCAGAACAAATCTTTGCAACGACGTTAGTATCAGCAACTAAGTAAGGCTGATTTTCTAAAGTTGCGGTTTTCCACCAGTTAACAGCTGCCTGTTCGTAAGATGGATATTCGGTACTTCCATCAGCGGCAACTGATGAAACAGCAGGAAGTGATTGATTTGTCTCAGTTAGTGCGCGAAGTATAGCTAGCTTAGGATCGAAGTGAGCGCCAAAACCAAATATGATATCTTCGGTTTCTTTATCGGTTCTCCTCGAAATAGCGACAAAAACGGGAATATTTAAATCGCTAGTAATATCTAAAACCCAGATTTGTCGGTTCAGTGTTTGGTAATAATTATTTAAATCTTGAAAATAGGGGTCATCAAAACTCTCTAAACTCACTAGCGGCCTCTTAATGCGGTTATACCACCACAAAGATGCACTATCTCGCTCGACCAACTCCATAAAACCTTGTAATATTGCTTCTTCGATCGTATTCCCAGCAGCATTTCCATTTGAGTCAGCCCAACAATCCGGGTTGGTAAGTTTTGGATAGCCGTAATAACAGTAAGCGGTTGGCAGGTACTTAAATACTTGATGAGTGATAGACCAAACTGGTGTCCACTCAATTTCTCTGGTTTCGTCAAATGGCTCTGGTACTTTTTGATTGAGATCGGATTTAGCATTCCATATTTGGCGGTTTTCGTATTGAGATTGACTGAAATTCATGCACATATTGGGATGGATTGCAGCATTTCCCATTTTTTGATAAGTACCTTTTTGTCTGATTTCATCTCCTTGAAAGACACCAGAATATCTCTCAATGGCTTCGCAGAGGCCACTAGCTTTTGCTTGGATATCTGTTTTGCCCTTACCAGCGCTTCTACCTCTGATGTTTTCCCGCAAAAAGTATAAATCATCAAACATCATAGCAAAATTATGCCCAGCAATATACGTATACGTAAAAGGATTTAAGGGTGGAGATATCTGCTTCAAGTTTCGGACAATTCCAGTAATAGGGCTTATGTGGTATTCATATTTTTTGACAGTTTCTTCCGGAGTAAAGCAACGATGTCCTCCATCTGTTGTAAAAGTTTTTTGCCGATTTTCCAAAACTATTGGCAAAGGTTTTCGGTTACAGTCGTGTTTGATATTTCCACAAAAAGGACATTGGGGGCGTCGAACTAAAACATGGTTTTCTATTTCTAAAGAAATTGTATCTAATGTAATTAAAATGCCTTCTAGGCGTTTATTATTTCCCTGAGCAATCCATTTGGCGATTTCAGTAGCTGCTATACTAAGCCCGGTTTGCAATGTGGAAGGGAAAATTGAAAGGGATGTTGGAAAAGGTGTTGAAGTATTTTTTCGCTGCTGGATAAACGTTGCAACGGGACGATTGGCTCGCAAACGTTGAGCTAGGCATTCCCAGCAACCAGTTTCGCCTGGTCGAAAAATTGGCCCAATCCAAATCGTCGTACCGACTGGTTTAACAAGCATCCAAGGCCGTCTAGACTGCAAAGCTTTTTGATTGCAAACAGCAAGGTCATCTTGGAGGTAATCATCTGTTAGTACAACTTCTATATCTCCTGGCTCCGAGACTCCGATGTTTAGCAATTTGAGCGCCAAAATAAATTGGTCTCTAGGAACAATTCCATAATTTCTTACTACCAGTTTAGTCTCTTGGAATCGAGTATAAACATCCTTTGTTTCAACATTTAAAATATCCCAAAATGCTCCTACTTCTGGTCGTATATAATCATCAGTTTCAATGATGTATCCTTTTTTTTGCATTAACATCAATCCATAGTAAACTTCAGCAGCAGATATTTTTGTATCCAGGATTTTAAGAATGTCATCAACACTATGATAACCATCTATTAAAGGAGCTAATAGCTGATAGAGACGCCCGCTAAGCAAAAAACTATTATTCTCCGATAGTAAAAACACACCTTCTGGTTCTACAATCTGGACATGGAAAGAACGTTTAAATTTTGGCCGTTTGATTATATTCATGTTACTTGAGGATGTTATGTTCCTAAATCATAATTATCAGGTAACCAGTCCGGACGTTCTAAATGAAAGTTCTCTTCTAACATCAACTCAGCACTATTGAGGGCTCCTTGTACCCAGCCTTGGAAATTGGAATAGCAATCGCCACAGATATAGACGTTAGTGCCTGGAACAGGGTGACGCATCTGTTTCATAACTTCCCACGGCTTACAATAAGGATTCCAAACGTGCCAACCACCACCATAAGGGTCTTTTGTCCAGTCCAAATAGAGAGCCACATACGGTTCTGGAATGTATTGCATACCATGCAGTGCTTTTAGCTGGTCCTGTACAGTTTGCACCATATGCTTTGACGCTACTAAAGGTTCAATATATAGAGAGCCATCTGCTTTTAAAAAAGAAGTTTTTAACGGTGCTATAGATCGGGTTTGAAACGCTGGACGCTTTTTTGGTTCGCTTGGATCGTATTCCATCGGTTTCCAAAAGCTAACCGCACGACTATCTGAAAAAATTGCCATCATTAATGAATTGAGATTTGTCGGGTCGCTGCCATGTTGTTCTCCCTCAGTACCAAAATAAAAGCACTGACGCATGGGTAGATCTGTGTTTGAAGCTCCAGTTCTTACACCTACAGTACGCCACCACGGATACTCGTAACCCAAGAAAAGTTTATATACCGGATCTGCGCTAACAGTTTGTATATTCTTTATAAATTGGGAGTTATTAAATAGGAAATTGTTTTGGTTATGTTGGCAAAGTAACTCAAGAGAACGCTTGGGCATGGCCAGTACTAAATGTTTGGCCAACACTGGTGAATGACTATTTTTATTTTCATCAATGAAATTCAGTTCTATTAGCTCACTACATTCGTGACGTTTAAATGTAGTTAAACGATGTTTGTAGTAAACTTCACCACCATACTGTTCAAATTCAGCTACTAAAGTTTTGGGGAGCTCCTGGTAACCATTTGCAATAGTTAACCACGGTTGCCCAGAATAAGAAAAAGACATATTAACTTCAATAGCTTGGGCAGCATTCCATTCACTAATTGATGAATAGTAATAACCTCCATTAAGGCAAAATTCATAAGCTTCATTACTAATAATTTTTAAAATTAATTCCCAAATACTAATATTATAAAGATATTGACCATCTACTTTTAATGATTCTCGCAATTGCTTCCATGTACTCGAAGTAAAAAAATTGACTGATAAATCTCCTGAGTTAGGTATAACATTTTTTACAACATAGTTAAATAATTCATTTGTAGTCATTCCCCGTTCGTTGATGCTTAAATTATATGGTAATTTAGAGGGGTCTTTAATATCCTTTAATCGCAGATGTTGGTTTCGTAAATACAGTAGATCGTTTTCTTCTCCATTAGAAAATTCAACTATCTTGAGTCCTAGCTTTTTGGCTAGTTCATATACAATTGCTTGCGACTGAGAAAATGCCATTCCCCCAAATTCAGCGTATATATTTGGCATATCAGGTACTGGTACGGATAATAAGCGACCTCCAATGCGATCGCTTAGTTCGTACAAACAAACTTTTAAATCTTTTTTAGACTTGGCTAACCGCCAAGCCGTGTAAGCTCCTGAAACACCACCGCCAATAATCGCTACATCTACTACTTGATTTTGGTTAATTGTTGAAGTATTGCTCATTGCTTTACCACTGAGTTGTAAATTTGGCAAATAAACTAACAGCCAGCAGAATATAAAGATTAGTATTATAGTTAATTACCAAATACTTTTAATTAAGCATTTGGTAATTTTTATTAGGTAGCTAAATGGAAATACAGATCCTATAGTTACCTAATTCACTTGTAATTCAGTTTCCCTCAGAGAAAAATCTAACAGCAAGAATTCCGAACAGATTGAGGAAACCCTAGATTAATCCAGCTACTTATTTCTTCATCTGTTACTTCTGTAGGTTTAGGAGGTAGGCATATTGTATAAACTGCATTCGTTAAATCAGGAGATGGTGAAATCCGCCAACCAGGTTCCGAAGATTCTTCTACTTGAACCTCTACTCCTTCGGGAATTAAAAGTCCTACTGATTCAAGGATGCCTTTAGGATCTGATATGAAACTTTCTTGAAAGGCTGAATCTAACCACGTCCGGGCAATAAGTTTGGACACTTGGTTACCAAAATCCTGCCATTCTTGTTGTAGTGGCATTGTTTTTCCTCTATGTTGGTATTATTTTGAGTGTATAGTTTACCAAACTAACGTAAATATTAGATTTTTTTTAGATTTTACAGCTTTATTATTTGGGCCGAGCGGCCTTTACCGCCCAAGCGCAGTTCGGAAAAACCTGAAGAGTTTTAAAAGATGGCTCTTGTGGATTTATGGGGAAAAATGTTTGTTGTGTTACAGTTGACTGCGATGGGTTACGGCACAGGAACTAAATTATCGATCAAAAGTACTGAAATTATCGCCCATGCCTAACCCGCCCTACGATTAGATAAGTTTGTATTATCAGCACAAAAACGGGAGAGCCGTCTGACAAAAGTAATCGACAGCGTATTAACTTTTGTTAAAGCTGGGCTGTAGCACCATCGAACCCACATTCTGCATCCTCAACTGTCACACATCAAGACAAAAGGATTGGAAGAGTACAAATGAACTAAGTTTGATGAGGAATGGCTGCTTGAATCTCTTCTTTGATGGAAGATGTCTCTATTTTATGCAAAAATAGCTTTTTTATCTCCGTAATTTCCGGTTGTGACAGTTGAGGGTGCAGAATGCGGGTTTTAAGTGCTGATTTTAGAATCCGCTCTCAATTTCTTCAGATATGTTAAAAAAATATAAAAAAGATGAATAAGACAAGTTATCCATGTCTGAAAAGAGCGATCGCACAAACATAAGTTCGTACTTTACCCAATACAGCCCGCTCGTCATCAGTAGGATTGTTTTGGGCCAAACCAAACTGTTTGAGCATCAGCAACAAGCATTACTGACGATGTTTGACAAAGCAGCTCGAGGTGAGTTAGACCCATCGCAGCGCAGCAGCAACGCTGGGGCGGGATACCTACTGATGGGAGTCGGGACTGGAAAAAGCATAATTATCGAGTGTCTGCCTTACATACTGGAGTTTAGACTAACCGCGCTTTAGGGCGCGGTTAGTCTAAACTCCGGTAGTTAAGTTTTACTGACCTCTTATATTGGCAATAAAAAAAGAGGTCGTACAAATGTACTAATGACACAGGTACGACCATTTGGTAGAAGCTTAAAGTTGTACCACCAACCAGCATCTACCTATGATTCAAGCTGACAAACTCAAAGCTTTTCGTCAAGCCGCTTATCAACATCTGACCAGAGCCAAAGATGCCACGTTTGAGTTAACAGACGCGATCCTGCTCACCCGCCATGCCTACAGTTTGGCAGACCTATCATTATGTCCAGTATTTCGACGTGCTTGGCCTAGTATTTACGAAGCCTTACAAGATTGTAGACCGCAACGCAATAAGTTGATGCGGCTGTACATTCAACAGATGCCAACCGATGTACGGCCAATCCTCGCAGGCGACCACACCAATTGGCCAAGGCCAGATGCTTACACACTACAAGAAAGAACTATTGAACACCAAGCAACTGCTGTGGATGGGAATCGACCGATTACCATCGGTCAGGGATATAGTACTATTGCTTGGATACCGGA
>NZ_JBHFNU010000077.1:0-4570 GCF_041929145.1 Aerosakkonema sp. BLCC-F183
GAAAGGTTTTGTACCTTCGCCCGCGAACCCGAACAACGCAAAGTCGGCATTGATGCCCGGATTAGTGTGGAAGCAGTTAGCTACGAAGTAGACCCAGACCTAGCAGGAGAAACGGTAATTTTGTGGTGGGGGCTATTCGACAACGAACTGTACGTAGAACATAAAGAGCGACGCTATGGCCCATACATCCCAGTAGAAGGCCCGATACCCTTACATCACTACCGGAAATTTAAAAAGACCCGTAGCCAAAAACGGGCGGAGAGGATTGGAGCATTAGCCAAACAACTAGCCTTACCAGATGCGGTTGGAAATACAAGCCACGCCACGAATCCAAACAACATCATCGAACTGCCACGCCAGTCATTTGTAGACCCCGATCCATTTGAAGAACTCACCTTTCCCTCAGTACTAGCAGCCAAGCGAGCGATCGCAGACTATCTAGGCTATCCACTGGCTCAGTTGAAAGCAGAGCAGATGGCCTATATAGAAGAAATATTGGAAAGCAGCTTAAACAAAAAACAAGTGCTGGCAAGCATTCGAGATTATTTTATGCCTGCGTCAAGGAGGCCCGATGCTCAGTAGAGTGATGGAGTACTTTGGCTTGAAACGGGATTTTAGCCATGTAGGGTATTTTGAGACAGAGCAACAGGCACAACTGTTCAAAGAACTGAAATTTCTGTTGCGCCAGGGGCGATTAGTGGCACTATCTGGTGTCGTAGGATGCGGGAAGACCACAACCTTAGAACGACTGCAATCAGAATTAGCCACAGAAAAAGACATATTGCTCTCGCGCAGCTTGGCGATCGATAAAGAGCGTGTCAGACTAGCAACCTTAATGACAGCCCTGTTCTATGACTTGGCAACGGAAAAAGAGGGACGATTGCCCACAGCACCCGAACAACGGGAGCGAAAGCTATTGTCCGTGATTGGAAAGCGCCGGAAACCCGTAGTTTTGTTTGTTGATGAAGCCCACGACTTGCATCATCGAACCTTATTAGGAATCAAACGGTTAATGGAATTAGTGCGTTCTGGAGGAGCGACGCTTTCAGTAGTGTTAGCTGGACACCCGAAGTTGAAAAATGACCTGCGTCGTCCTCATTTAGAAGAGATTGGTGCTAGAGCCGAAGTCTTTACTTTAGAAGGCATCCGAAGTCAGCAACAGCAGTACATAGAATGGTTATTGAACGAATGTGCGATTGAGGGAATTCAACCAGAAGATGTATTAACAGAAGAAGCAATGGTGCTCTTAGCCGAGCGACTGGCAACGCCATTGCAAGTAGAACACTATCTCCGTCGGACTTTGGAAGAAGCGCATAAAGTAGCGTGTAAACCAGTGACAAAAGAAATCGTGGAAATGGTGTTATCAGTTGGGCTAGAAGATTTAGAACCAAACTTGATCAGGCATGGTTATAACGCCAAAGTTTTAGCCGAGTTATTGAATATCCGTATTGGAGAAGTGCGATCGTTTTTTCAAGGCCAATTACCGCCAACTCGCATTCAAGACCTCAGAGAGCAAATGCTCAAAATTGGTATTCCCGTATAATTAATTATGGGTAGAATCCCCCACTGATTGTAATTTTGAATTATTTTGACAAAGGTTAACGATCCGAACCGCTTGCTTCAAGAGAAATTGCGTTATCAACAGCATTTTGCAGGGCTTGTTCATCACTCTTCTTGGCCTTAAGTTGATTATGGCGTTCTGACAACTGATGAAGTTGATTATGTTCGTCGATCGCCGAACGTAGTGCCTCAAAATAACGACGAACAGCTGGACGATTGCAGCCTGTTAGTCGGAAAATCAAAGACTCAGAAATAAACCATTTTTGCTCTGGCTCTTTCGTCTGTTCGTTAAACTGCATCACAGCTATTACGGTGCGATCGATCTTCTGGAGGGCCCTACCCTTAAGATTACTCCCAGTCTCTTGATTTGATATAGAGGAAAATTTCCGAAGTTTTTGAGATTTTTTGGGAACCTCTGATTGACTATCGGTGAGCTTTGAAGAAGACAGGGAATCTGAAGAAAATTGGTCAGAATTAAGATGAGAAATTAATTCCGTAACTTGTTGTAATTGTAACTCCAATCGAGCGACTTTAGCTGCTAATTGATATGTACTAGGAGCCTCTAAAACTGAATCAGATTCCTCTTCAACTGAACGAGATTCTGCTGCCATTGAATCAGCTTCAACCACAGAAGAAAGCATTTGAGAACGAGATTCTGCCGCAGCAACTGACATCCCTTCAACAATAGACAAACTACGTCGAGCTAATCGGACAATAGCAGGTAAAGCATCTTCAACGGAAAGTCCTAACCCAGAAGCGATCGCCATCCAATCCTGCAAAACCTCCCCTTCAAGAGTAAGATGCAATGGCTCGCCAACCCCTAAGTTTGGTACATTTGTACTGGAAACAGCCCGCTCCTCATTCGTTTCTCCACTGGGATCGTCTTCACCCGCAGCAGTGACAAAAAGCGTGGAACTATCAGCAAGAGCATCAGTAGCATCAGTAGCACGAGCGATCGCAACCCCATCAGAGGTACTCGCAGCACTCAGCAACTCATAAGCAGCAATCAGACCGGAATAACTAACATCGGGGATAACCGAGGCAAAAAACTTCTTAATCGAGCGCTGGATCAAAGGACGAATGATATATTCAATCTGATTAGGAGCCTCATAACGCAGTCGTTTAATAGCCGTCCAACGATGATAGCGCAAATGTTCGATCGCCCCAACAATCAAGCGACTATCTAACAGCGTCGTAATCGTTCCCACAGGTGACAACTGATGGCTGAAAAGCAACTGATGCGGCGAGTCAGTAAGTTTGAAAATACCAGACTTAATCAGAGAAGCGACACTACGGCCAGTCACAGCCACTAAACCCGTCGCCAACGGCCCAAAATGGGGACTGCTCAAAAGTCGCTGGCAGATAGCCAGATAAACATCCAAATTAATCGCGCCCTTGCTGTCACTGTCACTGTCACTGTTTAACAGTTGATGAGAAACCACATCAGAGTCAACCCTAGATTCACCGTCAGTAGAAAAGTAATCCTCTTCGTCTTCGTCTTCGTCTGTATGGTTATTGTTACTGTGGCCATCGATCGGGGTGTGGCGATCGAAAGTTGGTTGAGATTGATGTCCAGACGGGCAGATGCTCTGAGGTGGGGAAATTTTTTGAATATCAACAACCGGTTTTGACCGCACCCGATCGATCGCTGCTTCCTTAGTAGTTACAGTTATAGCTTCATCCGTTTGGCAGGATACGATCGCCCTCTTCACGCTGCCAGAGCCAACCACAGCTTTAGAGTTAGAGAACACAGCAGATGGCTCACCATCATCTGTGTACTCCCCAACAGCATCTGGGTTCTGGACAACAGTTGTCACCACAGTTGGCACAGCCGGAAAAGCCATTGCCTCCACAAGAGTACCTTCTGCTCGCCCTGGAAGACAGGTTTGAAAAACCTGTAAAACTTTCACCCCCGGTCGATCCAAGAGAATACCCTGGCGCTTACCACCACTCGCTGCAATTACCTCATCCGCAATTTGATAAACCATATAATTGAGCGTACTATTGCGGTCTTCATGAGCCATGATGACTTTTGTGTATAAATCATCCTTCAGTCCCGGTGGAGCATAGAAAAAAGTAGCCAAACAATTGTATACAGCCCGCATCCGATGAGTTGTAGGCCGCATCTCTCCTTCCACCATTTGAATCGTCGGCACCAAGTCACAAAAAGTGCGAATTACCTGACAACGAACATCATTTTTGTAAGAGTCCAACAAATCCCGGTTAGTATCATCCACCAGAAACAATTCCCTCAGACGGCTGACGCCATCAATAATGCGTGAGGCTTCAATCAGAGTTGGAATTTCCACTGCTGCCAACTCCTTCCCCCTAGTTTTAAGCTGTCCGGTAAACCATACACTGTACGCCGTACAACGAGAAAACTGAGCCGTCACCAAAATTTCCGAAACCCTGCGACCAGTCAGTACCACCAGAGCCGCCGCAATATCGGAATATATGGAAGCTTCTAGACCAGAATGCAGCAATCTCTCTGCCCTAGTCACAATTTCAAACGCTATCCATTAATCGCAAATAACTTAACAAAGCTTGCAAAATAACTTAACAATTCTCCGGCTATAAAGCGTTGAAATGCCGTTAAAGGAGTAAAGAAAAAATAGGATCGGCCTAGAATTAGTGACAAAAGTTTACAAAAACAGCCAAAAAAACAGCAGATGTCATGTATAAGGAAAAAAGTGTCTGTACACAAGAGAAAATAGCAGAAAAAGGAAGCATAAAAAGGCCAAAAAAATGAGTTGGGCAGCAGAGGAATTGAAACACGCAGAATTAGGAGACAAACGCCGAAACAAAAGACTAATCAAAATAGTAGAAGACCTAGCAGCGTGCCCAGAAGAAAGTATACCCCAAGCATCGAGAGACGCCGCCGCAGTGCAAGGAGCATACGACTTCTTCGACAACCCAAGAATCAAAGCATCAGACATCCTAGCAGCCCATACAAAAAGCACCATAGAAAGAGCCAAACAAAACTCATTAGTACTAGCCATCCAAGACACAA
>NZ_JBHFNU010000078.1:0-35354 GCF_041929145.1 Aerosakkonema sp. BLCC-F183
TTGTGTCTTGGATGGCTAGTACTAATGAGTTTTGTTTGGCTCTTTCTATGGTGCTTTTTGTATGGGCTGCTAGGATGTCTGATGCTTTGATTCTTGGGTTGTCGAAGAAGTCGTATGCTCCTTGCACTGCGGCGGCGTCTCGCGATGCTTGGGGGATACTTTCTTCTGGGCTGGATGCCAGGTCTTCTACTATTTTGATTAGTCTTTTGTTTCGGCGTTTGTCTCCTAATTCTGCTGCTTTGAGTTCTTCTGCTGCCCAACTCATTTTTTTGGCCTTTTTAGATTTCCTTTTTCTTCTATTTTCTCTTGTATACAGACACTTTTTTCCTTATACATGACATCTGCTGTTTTTTCCACTTACTGCTTTAACTTTTGTAAATCATCCTGGCCTAAATCTTCTTTTTCTCCACTCTTTTAACGAAAAATTCAGCTTTTCCACCGCTAAAATTGTTAAGTTATTTTGCTAACTTTGTTAAGTTATTTGCGATTAATGGATAGCTAAAATTTGTGCATTTAATTTGTTAATCTCTCTTGGCAGGCATCTCCTTGGCTCAATCCCTTTCCCAGCAAGCTTTTTAGCCTCTCTTTCCTCGCTCAGTTAATTTGTTATTCGACATTTGCTAACTTTGTTAAGTTATTTGCGATTAATGGATAGCCTATTGGTTGATAAGATAGGGGGTTGGTGTCAGTCGCGTACAGCTGTTGGCACTCTTGGTGCCCTGTCTATTGTTTACCCTCAAAGGAAAGGTGAGTGGGATAGGCTTGCGAGTCGATCTAAAATATTGATTTATTTGCTGGATACGGTATGGCGGATAAAAGTGGTCAGTCACAGCGATCGCACTTCTGTGAAAGCTTACGAACAAGAAAGTATCCCATACAACCATTACATCCTACTTACCACCAGAACCCTTGTTAATTACCAAAGGAGGAATTACTGATGAGACTGCTTTAATGAGCCAACAATCCCCCAAAATCCAACACCCCCACTCAGTTGAGCAGGGGCGTCGATTAAATAAAGAATCGGAGTCTTAAGACTTTTTAACGAAAGTCCTAAAACTGTACGATCACAGAAAAGCTTTAGGCGGCTTTTATCTGTGATCGTACTGTGGCAGCGGAATTTTGTCATGCTTTTTAGGCTCACTCGATCGACAAACCTTTCTTAAGAGCCAAAGCTTTCTTCATTCCACCGCTTGACTCCGACTCCTGAATCCCCTACACCGTAAGGAGTCTACCCATGAACTGTAACATTTCTTTACTTTTAGCCCATCACATCGACCATCTCAACGCCGAAGGATTTACCACCAGCCACATCAATTTATTGCAGTCGATGGGAGTTCGTAGCATCAGCGAAGCCGAAGCGATCGAAATGGGCTTCAAAGTCTGGAGTCAAGGAAAATGGATTTCCGGCAGTGGCATCTACTTCCCGTTTACCGATGGATTTGGGCAAATTCGCCTTGACACCCCAATCAAGCGAGAAGATGGTTCCATTGCCAAATACCTCACTCCCTGCAAAGCGAAAGCCCAAGCATACCTCCCAGCCAATTCCCAAGCCGTTACCGAAGGATTCAAAGATGCCCAAGCGGGTAGCTTACACGGCGATGTTCCCACAGCAGCGATCGCTGGGGTGTCTCATTACAAAGCATTACCCCAAGGTGCGGGTATCACGACGATTTTCGATTCCGATGGTTGGACGAATCCCAATGTGATGGTGAGTCTGATTCGCTGCGGTCAATGGCTCAAGGGCAAAATTAACCTCATCCCCGAAATTCCTGGACAACCGAAAGCCGGATTGTGCGAATTCTTTAAAGCAGGACATACCAAGGAAGATTACCAAAAGTTAATCAAGAATGCCTATACTCCCAAAGAATTACTACTTGCTTGGGTACAAAAGTTTGCCACGATTCCTAAAAAATGGTTGGATGTAGCAATCAAACGAGCGATTCGATTAGCTGCGGAATTATTGGGTAAATTTGAGCAAGAGAATTTCCTCAATGATTTGAAGAAATTTACTAAGGTAAGTATCCAAAACCTGCGTGTTTTCTTGAGCGAGACTCTTCAACAATTACATCGCCAACAACGTACAGCCAATGCCGAACCTTACTATCTGCAACATCGCTACCAAAAGTATGGGAAAGTTTGTCAATCTTTTGGGTTAGATTACAATAATCTAATTAACGAATCCACCTTTGATGATTTCGTTTATCGTCAACTAGGAGCTAAAACAGGCAATTGGGCAGTGATGGATTCCGCTTTCTACCAATACCAAGGTGAAGCTCAATGGCAAGCGGTTGAGGATGCCCAAGTTTACGAGTTAGCTTGTGCTTGGAGCGAACAAGCGTACAAACTAAAATACTCGAAAGATTTTGGTTATGAAGTAGACTATTGTTTCAAAAACCACAAAGATACTGAGTCTGCTTTTAAATACAGCCGCAAACATTTGTATTGCAAACCACCAGATAATCATCATTTAGTTGCCTTCAACAATGTTACCGTTGACATGAGGAATGGTGAGGAAATGCCACACTCCAAAGAACATTATCTCACTTGGCATATTCCCTACAATTATCTCAAGAATGCCGAATGTCCTGCTGTCTTCCATTCTTATGTTAACCAAGCATTTGGGGAAGAGATGTTACCCTACATTCGCGCTTATCTTGCTGGCTATCTCGACCCGACTGCCACCTATAGTTGGTTCGTGCATTTGATTGGCCCTTCAGGTTCGGGGAAAGGTACATTTATTCGTTTGCTAGGAAAAATGTTTGGATTGGGTGGTTATCGTTCTTCATCTAGCTTTGCCGAATTAGCTACTCCTGAAGGACGGCACCAACATTTAACAGGGGCGCGTTTGTTTGCTTTGCCTGACGTGAAAGGTTTCATGCAAGGAACCAATGCTTTCTATGAATTAGTAGACAATGGGGCAATGAGCGGTCGTCCTTTGTATCAATCCCATGCTTACGAGAAGGTGTGGAATACTCGGTTTATCATTGCTTCAGTGAATCATTTGCAAGTAGAAAACTCTGCTGATGGTTGGGATAGGCGTTGTCGTTTGTTACCAACGAAAGAAAGGGTTGGTGCGATTGACCCTAGTTTAGAGAAACAATTAGAAGCAGCGATTGGTGAAATTATCGGTTGGGCATTGGCAATGGAACCTAACGAGCGGGATGCGATTTTACTTACTCCTAATTCTAATAGCCAACAACTCATCGATTTAAGATACGAAGCTTCTATCTATGCTGATAGCGTGAAGTTTTTCGTCGATCGAGGATTGCGTCCTACTACGGAATTAGGGGATGTGGATGATGCTACGTTGCATAGTTGCTATGCGGCTTTGTGTAAGGAACATGGACTGCAACCTTTATCAGCACCTAAATTTATTGCTCATCTCAAAACTATTATTCCCAAGCATCGATTAGAGCGTCGGTGGTCGCCAATGGTTAAAGGCAAACGCCGAATACTTCCTGCTCATTGGCAACATATTAGTTTTGTACAAAATGCGTTCTCTAATATCGCTGATTCCCAGAAGGAAGGGCAATCATCAAATCAATATATCGAACCTGTTTGGGTTTGTCATAAGTCCAAGTGTGTTGAGGGTGGGCTGTTTGAGTTCGAGCAATTCTGGAACTCTGACCCTCCTGATTCCCCCGGTGGTGGTGGCGACAAGGGTGGCGGTAATCCACCTTGTCCATTAGGGTCATTGGGTTCAATTAACTTGGTAGCTAATTGTAATGGTGGATCAGCTAATGGATCGGCTTACTTGGTGGAGGCACAATCTCCCAAATCAAGCAATAGCAATACTTTGAGTCGGGTGGATCAGGTGGATCAATTGGATCGGGGTAAAACTTTAGCTATAGAAACCAAAAATAATTTAGTTGACTCAGAAACTTTTTCTCATGACGATCGCCAAAGTACCAATAAAGATGGTGATCCACCCGATCCACTATCTCCCCAAAAGCTCACAATCAAGCCAGAGCAAGGTGTTCAGGGTAATTGGGAGACGAACCTTAACTCAATTGTCCAGATGCTCCAGGCAGTACAGACAGTTGGCGATCGTGATGCCGTGGAGTCAGAAGCACGGCGTTTGGGTTTACCAGATAATTGGAAGAAGTTGGTGTGTCCTTTGTTAGATGAGGAAACTTTATCTAAGCTAAAGCGATTGAAACAACAAAGCGTTGGCCAAAGAGCAGCCAAGGAGTATCAATTCCAAATTGGAGAGAAGGTAGTTGTTAAATCTCATCCCCATCTCATTGGCAAGGTTAGCGGTATCAATGATGACCCCAATGATTCTAAGTCTGATGATGTATGGTTTGAGGATGGAACCGATCGGTATACGGAACAAGAGTTGGAAAATGTAAATCAATCCAATCGAGTTGTACCAAGTGAACGTCAAGACCCATCAACTAACTGTTCTACCCAAAGTCTAGAAACAACCAGGCAAACAAGTTTGGTTGGGAAATGGGTCAAGCTCAAATATAGCGATGGGATAACTGCTTATCATGTGGTAGCAGAGACGATGGTTGATGGCGTGCGGTTAATTCAAATCGAACTAAAGCCTGGGGTAATCGTTCATCGCTGTGCCAATCATATTATCGAAGTATTTGGTCAATCGTCTTAAGATGCTCAAGCGTCAAATATATGGCCGCGCTAGTTTACCTTTACTTCAACGTCGTTTTATCTTGTTCTGTTGAATGTTTATTGATAGTTTTTCTCATTTCTCTGGTTTTTTACCTCGTAGCGATCGCGGATGGGATGGTTTTTCCTTCTCTAGTCTGTACTACATCCGGCAAGCTTTTCCTCTGGCTGTTTCTATCTGGTAGTCTGAGTGCCAATTTTCCAAAAGTGCTGCCTCTACAGGCTAGTTCTACTTTTTCCTCATACCGGGTACTACATCCCTCTAACCCTTACCACGTCTACCTTCTAGCTTATTGCTTCTCTTCAGCAAAATTGCCAGAACCCAAATTCCGTAATCCTCAACAACTTTTCTTCAAGTTTCTTTATAAAAAAACTAAATTATTTATCTTTGGACAGATGCGGTACGGTTGACATCTGTGTAAGGAGGTATGTTAGGTTATCTATGTTTGTTAGTTAACTCATTTTTTTACTTCCATCTTACACCCCTTACTCAACAACCTGCTATATCAGAATTGATAGCAACATTTGAGAGCTAAAAGTCTATAAACCCGACTTGCTCTATGTTGATAGTCTGTAGCAAAGCGGAGAGTCAGAATCAAAAATGCGAACATTCAAGGTTTCAAGCGTTCTCATCCGCTATGCAATACGGCAGTGTTCCGGTACCAGTAGCAATAGTAGGTCTACGGTTAAACTGTTCGATCGCTTTTACTCGCTTTGGCTGACTAACACGCATGAAATTAGATTCCTAAAAAAAAGATGAGAATACAGAGGAGATAATGTTTCAAGACTTAGATAAAACGCTTGAAGAATTAATCAAAAAAGAACTTCCTAAACTATCTAATGGAGACTCAGTAACAATTAGTTTTGCCGCATCTGATAACGAGTTTGCTAGTAGCGTTCAACAACTAACCATTAACCTTTTTCTGTATGACATTCGGGAAAACTTAGAATTACGCAGCAATGAGTGGGCTGTTGAGCGACAAAGTAATGGCAATGGCATCGCACACAAATATCCGCCTCCTGTACGAGTTGATTGTTCTTATTTAATTACAGTTTGGTCTAAGACTAAGGAAATTCAAGATGAACACCGTTACTTGGGTGAAGTTATGAAGGTACTAATGCGCTACCCCAAAATCCCAAATGAGTTTTTGCAAGGTAGTCTTAAAGGAAAAGAACCTCCGTTGCGAACAAGTGCTTTGCGTCCACCTCAATCGCAAAATTGGGCTGAATTTTGGCAGGCAATGGGAGGAAAGCCCAAAGCAATCCTAAACTATACTGTGACGATCGCACTCGATGTCCATAAACCTGTGGAAGCTGGAAGGCTCGTGCAGGAGTCGCTCGTAAATTATTCTCAATTAGTAGAATAGAATTATGTCAGCAAAGGAACAAACAAAAAATAGATTAGCGATCGCTGGGCAAGTTATAGATGCTGACACTAAGTTAGCAATTCCTGGGGTCTTAGTAAAGATTTCCCAAATGCCAGACAAATTCAAAAACTGGCTGGATTTGCACGCTCTCCAATATGGTAAGAATTGGGAAAAGATGCAACAGCGTCCTGACCGAACTCTAACTGGTATTGACGGATACTTTTATTTTATAAACTTGCCCGATGGAGACTATGAATTAACAGTCTACAAAACCAATTATAAGCATCTCAAGGAGATAAAATTAAATCTGGGTGTCCCAAACACGACCTTAGATTTCGTATTAATGCCTCAACCGAAATCGTAAATCAAGTCAAATTTTTTGACACAAGTTCACTGTAATATTTTGAAATTAAGTTCAATTCAACAAAGGAGTAATTCCAATGGCAACGTATCTATCTCCCGGTGTGTATGTAAAAGAAATTCCTTCTGGCTCTGCTCCTATTGTAGGGGTTGGAACTAGCATAGCTGCTTTTATCGGTGTTATACCAGACAATATTACTATTCCTACTGCACCTATCATTGATACTCAAGAAGAGTTATCAACTTTGAATAAAAAAAATCTAGAAGGACAGATACTTAACGCTGATGGGGAGCCAAACAAAAATATATATAAATGGCAACCCACTATTAAAATTGAAGGACAACCTAAAAATTTTACAATTAATATCAAAAATGAAACCTTAAATCAGGTAGAACATTTTCAAATTACGCCTCCTACCAATGGGATGAACGAATATATAATCCAATTTACTAAAGATAGAACAATTACTGCAACAGAAAAAGTAAAAATTGAGTATGAGTGTAAATCGGTATCATATCCGTGGGAAAATTACCCAGGTGAGAAGCTGCGTGAAGATTGGGAAGTGTGGGTTGGCGACCGTAAGTTAAATAATGGCACGGTTGAAAACAATGAATTGAAAACAGGCGATGTTGGAATAAAAAAACCGTCCGGAACAGGATCTGCCGAAATTGTATTCAAAAATGTTTCAACTATTCCAGAAGGTAACTTCACAATTAAGTATAGAGTGTTAGCCAACCAAGTTAATAATGAGCAAATTGGTAAATTTGATGTTGATAGCAGTAACAATAAGCTAACAGGCTACCCAGAGCGCAACAACTTTGAACTGAAAAGTTACTTTGTTAACACCCAAAAAGGTACATTTACAATCAAAATCAATGGAGAAGTAACGAAGATCGATAATGTCAAACTAGAAAGTGGCTCATCGGGCACGAGATCCCAACTCACTATACCTAAAAGTGACTTAGAAAAATCATTTTCTGATAAAAACTTAAAATATGTAACTATTACTGTCGATTACCAAAAACTTTTTCCAACTTTTACACCCGTACAATCTGGAGAAGTGAAGCTGTGTACCAATTTTAATGAGTTCAAAAAATATTTTGGAGATTTTTCTACAGATCCAGAACAAAACAATTTAGCTCATGCAGTTTATGGGTTTTTTAACAACGGGGGAACTCGCTGTTATGTGATGCGAGTCAAAGATAAAGCTGACATTAGAGACTCTCTCTTAGAGAAGTTAGAAGCGATCGATGAAATTTCCATTGTTGCTGCGCCAGGAATTACCAGTGCAGCGGTTCGCAGCGCTATCATCACTCATTGCCAGCAGAAAACAGGCGATCGCTTTGCAATATTAGATTGTCATAAAAACGATACGATCGAGAAGATTAAAGGCCAAAAGCCCGGTGACTCTAACTATGCTGCATTCTACTTCCCTTGGATTGTAGTTTTAGACCCAGCCACAAAAATTCAAAAAGTGAAGAATAAACTAGAAGAAGGACTAGAAGAAGGGTTAATATATGTACCACCAAGCGGTCACATTGCTGGAATTTATGCTCGCGTAGATGCACAAAGAGGCGTTCATAAAGCACCTGCGAATGAAACTATTTTAGGAGCGCTGGGACTCAAGCAGAATATCAGCAAAAACCAACAAGAGGGGCTGAATCCTGAAGGAATCAATTGCATCCGCAAACTTAACGACAATGTTTTGGTATGGGGCGCACGCACTATTGGAGGCGATAAAAATGGCGAGTTCAAATATATCAATGTCCGTCGCGTATTTAATTATCTGAAAAAATCCATTGACAAAGGAACACAGTGGACAGTATTTGAGCCAAATTCTCCCGAACTTTGGGCAAAAATCCGTCGTAACGTAACTGCTTTTTTGACGATCGCTTGGCGTGACGGTGCTTTATTCGGCAATACACCAGAACAAGCTTTCTACGTTAAGTGCGATGAGGAAACTAATCCACTTGAATTGCGCGAACAAGGACAGGTTGTAACTGAAATTGGTGTGGCTATAGTCAAACCAGCAGAGTTTGTCATATTCAATCTTAGCCAGTGGGCAGGGCCAGGTAAATAATAGCTGTTTTAAGTGGGGAAGTTAAGATGCTGAAGGAGTATAAACCATATAAAACACCTGGTGTTTACTTGGAGGAAAAATTCCCAGTTCCAGCGCCAGAGTTAATTACTGGAGTGCCAGTGTTCTTGGGGGTAACGAAGGCTGAAGATGCCAAAAGTAGAGATGTTGCTATCGAGCAACCAAAAAAATTAAAGTTTTGGCCTCAATTTGAGCAAATTTTCGGCAAGCAATCACCTAACAGTTACCTTGCTCATGCAGTGCGCGGTTTTTTTGAAAATGGAGGTCGTCTTTGCTATGTGGTTTCGCTGCACAATAACCAAAAAGAAGCACTGGAACAAGGACTCGCGGCAATAGAATCTCTCGATACTATTGATTTGGTTTGTACTCCAGATATTATGACAAGTTCGGAATCAGAACAGGTGATACAGATGCAGAAACTGGTTCTGGAACATTGTGAAAAAATGGGCGATCGCTTTGCGATTCTTGATGTTATTTCGGATGAAACAGACGAACAGAAAATAGACGAACAGAAAATAGACGAACAAAGAAAGCGGCTGCAAAGCAATAACGGTGCTTTGTACTTTCCTTGGATTAAAGTTTTTGACTTAGCTCATCGGGAAATTATAAAAGTTCCGGCTTGCGGTCATATTGCTGGAATTTACGCCCAAAGCGATCGCACTTTTGGTTTTCCCCAAACTCCAGCCAATTACCCCTTAGAAGGAGTATTAGATTTGAGCGATCGCTTGTCCAACGATGCCCTCGATGCGCTCAAATCAAAAAATAAACCAAGCATAAACTACTTGCGCGTCCTCAAAGGTAGAGGAATTCGCATTTGGGGAGGTCGCACTTTAAGCCAAGATCCAGATTGGCAATATATTAACGTCCGGCGATTATTCTTAACCGTTAGTCGCTGGATAGAAAGAAACTTAGAAGATGTTGTCTTCGAGCCAAACGATTTCAAATTGTGGATGCGAATTGAACGCGAATTAACCACATATTTTGAATCATTATTCCAAAAAGGCGCACTGCAAGGACGCAGTTCCCAAGAAAGTTTTTACATCAAATGCGACAGCGAAACCAACCCGGCAGAAATGCGCGATATGGGAAAAGTTGTCACGGAGATTGGATTAGCACCAACTAAACCCAATGAATTTATTGTCGTTCGCCTAATTCACGGAACTGCTGGAGTTAACGCAACGCGATCGGCTCAACCTTAATAATTCAAAACAGGAGAATTCACCATGCCAGATGTTAAAGCTCCCCACAAACCAGATCCATATTTAAGTTATCGCTTTTATGTTGAATGGAATGGCATTATCCATGCTGGTTTTCGAGAATGTACCGGACTCAATTCCACCCAAACTCCCACCGAGTATCGCGAAGGAACCGATCCGCCAACGGTAAGAAAACTACCAGGTTTAGTAACCTATAACAATATCACTCTCAAACGAGGCATCACCAATAATCAAGAATTATGGAAATGGCGACAAGACACAATGAAAGGTGGTGAGTATAGAAAAGATATATCTATCGTTCTTTTAGATGAAATAGGTACAGAAAAAATTCGCTGGAATTTAACAAATTGCTGGCCTGTAACTTGGTCTGGTGCCGACTTTAATGCTACTTCTAATGAAGTGGCCGTTGAAACTTTAGAAATTGCCCATGAAGGCATTAGTGTTGATAAATGGTCGTAAGTTTAAATTCTCCAATGATACCGCAGACAGAATTCCCTTTTAGTTTACCTCAAGGCTATATAGACCCAGAAGGCAACCTGCATCGAGAAGGAACGATGCGATTAGCTACTGCTTATGACGAAATTGCCCCCTTGCGAGATCCTCGCGTGCAATCAAATCCAGGTTATTTGGTGATTATTCTTTTATCGAGAACGATCGTTAGTTTGGGAGATGTGCAACATATCAATCCGAAAATGATTGAAAACCTCTTTTCTGCCGATTTGGTTTACTTGCAAGATTTCTACCAACGCATTAACCAAAACGGAAACACTCGTTTTTTGGTTATTTGTCCTCATTGTCAAGGAGAATTTCAAGTAGAAACTGTGCCAACGGGGGAGTAGTTCGCTACCCCTCAGAACGATTGCTTGAGGAGGTAGCTTACATTGCTTATCACTTTCACTGGTCTTACCAACAAATTATGACATTTGAACATCGAGAAAGACAGCAGTGGGTTGCTGAAGTTATGCGAATCAATCAGAAATTCAACGGCGAATTCGGGTCTAGTTCTTAGTTAGATAAAGGAGTAAAAACTTGTGGCAAATAATCGAACCGGAATTCGCACTAATCCTTATATGGCGTATAATTTTTTGGTTGAAATTGAGGGATTAATAACAGGAGGATTTACTGAAGTTAGCGGGTTAGAAAGCGAAATAGAATTAGAGTCTTACCAAGAAGGAGGAGCGAACGGATATACTCACCAATTTCCCAGGCGAATTCGATATTCAAACCTTGTTTTTAGTTGCGGAATGACAGATAACGACACGCTTTGGAATTGGTATCAAGCAACAACACTGGGCAAAATTGAGTTAAAAAATGGTACGATTATGTTGCGCGATCGCCAAGACAAGATAGTGAAGCATTGGAATTTTAAAAATGCTTATCCGGTGAAGTGGATAGGGCCTCAGTTCAATGCTACTAATGCAGGTACGGTAGCATTAGAAAGACTGGAATTAATTCATCAAGGTATTAATATACCTGCAAGCAAATCTCGCTAAGGTCTGGCTTATGTCTGAAATTGAATTATCAGAAACTAAACAGTTAACTTGGCAAGATACTATTGATAGGCGATTGCAACAGCGATTGTTACGTCCTTTAGTTCAGCCCGGTTTGATTAATACTTCTGTTTTGGCAGAAGCGATTATTGCGCGATCGCAACAACTCAACGAACGACTACCTTTATTAGGACAAATCAATGAACGCTGGTCTAATGTCACCACTCATTTAGCTAATGATATCCCTCTCGTTTACGCTCATCCTTTTCCAAATAATAGGGAAAAACTTAATCTCTCAGAAACTTCATCTATCTCGAATGAACATCGGAAAGAATTACCTATTATTCAAGCCAAATTTGTTCCAGGTAGTAAATCTAATTTGATTGATAAATTGTCTCAGCAAAGCTTGCAGATGAGTAAAGTAAAGGAACAAAAACAAAACCCCATTTATGAACTTATTCCAGAGGCTTTATCTATCCCGATAAAACAACAAAAAGACAGTTCAATTATTCAAGCCAAATTTATTCCGAACAGTAAATCTGACTTTCTAGATATAGCTCCTCGGTCAGATTTGCTAATGGATAGTAGAAACGAAGGGCAAACAGAATCTTTGGTTTATATTGGTTCAAATTCGAGAAATTTAGAGAATAATTTGCAGCCAGATCGCTTAACCACTTCGAGGAATTTAACCTCTAATTTAGAGTTATCCAAAATCTCAGCTAACGAGTTGCCTGTTGTTCGAGCTAAATTAGACTCGCCCATTCAATCTCCAGATATCAGCGATCGCGACTCAAGGCTACCTCTAGTTAAGCTAATGCCTAAGTCGATTTCTCAACAAGCAGAGCGAACTGCTCCTTTATTAAACCAAGTAAGTGTAGACCATAACTTGACAACTGACGTTGATAGAGCGACGGTAAAAGATTCGATTTATGTTACCAAAATTCCAACTTTGTTATTAAAAAATCAAGAAAAATTGAGCGCAAAAGTTTCGGAATACAACAAACGAACTTCACAACCATTAGTGACACAAAATATAGTTCCTAATTGGCAGGGATTGGACAGCGAACTTTTATTATCTATTCCTCCCTTAACAAGCTACAAAACAGTAGCAAATAATGGCGGACAGGATTTAGTTAATAAACAATATAATTTGGAAGAAAATGCAGAACCTAGAAAACCGACTGAAGTTGCGATCGCCAGAACTGTTACCCATCTTACTAATAACAATTCTGCCAGCAGTTTGCCCAATAGTTCTGCAAGTGCGGCTATACAAGCACAGCATTCGTCTCCTACTCAGACAAGCAGCCAAACTCAGATAGACCTAGATAGTTTAGCAGACAAAGTAGAGCGTAAACTAATCCGACGGATTGCGATCGAAAGCGAGCGAAGAGGACAAAAACGATGGCGCTAGAAAAACTAAAAATTCTCATAGAAGACCAAACTCAAGGAATACCTAACAAAGAAATACGAGTCTTATTCAATCCGAACCAAGTTGCAATTAGCAAAACAGGTTGGCGTGAAGATCCTGGCCAAGGTTTAGTCGCCGATCGCGAACCAGCGACTTTAAGCATTGAGTTGTTTTTTGATACCACCATATTAGGTAAATATCCACCGGAAAACGTTCAAAACTACACCAAGCAAATTTACAGCTTAACTCTGATTGGGAAAAATGAAAGACCCCCCTTATGTCAATTAATTTGGGGTAAAAATATCTTATTACCTCTAGGAATTCTCAAATCATTAACTAAAACTCTCACGCACTTTTTAGAAGATGGAACACCCGTTGCTGCTAAATTGAGTTGCAATTTTCAAGAGTGGCAAGACCCCACACAAAAGAAAAAGATTGAAAACCCAATTGACGACCCGATTCGGATTGTTAAGCAAGGAGAAACTCTCAGCAGTATCGCCGCCGAAGAATATAATGACCCTACTCTATGGCGATTGATTGCCAAAAAAAACCAAATTGATAATCCGCGTTTATTAAAACCCGGTCAGCGTTTGACAATACCGCCAAGGCGAGCGAATAGTATTACTTAGAGGAAGCAATAACGATAATGCCTAAACTGAGCGGAGTCGAATCATTAGTTCCCAAGTTGAATGTCCTGATTAAAGGCAACCGCTTACCTATGGAAGCAAATGCGGATTTACTCTCAGTAACGGTGTCTGAAGATTTGGATGTACCAGCCATGTTTACCCTGAATTTGGCGAACTGGAATTTGGTAAAAAATCAAATTACTTGGGTAGATAGCGATCTGTTTGATATCGGACAGTTAGTTGAAATTCAAATAGGCTACGGTAACAACTTAAAAACTTTAATTGTTGCCGAAATTACCGGATTAGAACCGGAATTTTCGCAAACAGTAAGTCCTACTCTAGTGGTACGCGGTTATGACTTGCGCCATCGTTTGCTAAGGGATTGTAAAACTCGCTCTTTTGCTAAAATGAAAGATAGCGATATTGCTAATAAAATAGCTGGAGAAAAAGGACTTAGTTGTAAAGTTAAAGATACCAGTATAAAATTGGAATATGTTTTGCAGGCCAACCAAACTGATTTAGAATTTCTCCAACAACGGGCTAGACGTATTGGGTATGAGGTGGCGGTAGAAGGCAAAAGTTTGCACTTTCGATCGCATCAGAATAATACTCAAAAAATTCTAACTCTTAATCGCCGCGACGATCTAATTGAATTTTCGCCTCGTTTGAGTACGATGAGTCAAGTGGGGCAAATTGAAGTACATAGCTGGGACGTGAAGCAGAAAAAAGCATTAGTTGGCAAAGCAGGTGCTGGGGATGAAACCACCACGATGAAAGGTGCTACGAGTGGGCCTAAAAATACAAATCGAGCTTTTGGAAAAGCCAGTCATATTATTATTAATGAGTCTGTATTAAGTCAAGCGGAAGCAGAACAGATAGCTAAAGGACAGTATAATGATATGGCTCTAGCTTATATCATGGGTGAAGGAATTTGTCAGGGTAATCCAGAATTGCAGGTAGGTCATACTATCGAAATAACGGGATTGGGTAAACGTTTTAGCGGTCTTTATTATCTGACTTCAGTAACTCATATTTATTCGCAAAATTTAGGATATCGTACAGAATTTTCGGTAAGGAGGAATGCGGCATGATGGGAATGAACCTATTTTCTTATTTACAGGATGCAAATGAGGGAAGCGATCGCTTTTACGGCGTAACGGTAGGTATCGTTACCAATAACAAAGATGAGGAGGGATTGGGGCGAGTCAAGGTGAAATTTCCTTTGTTATCCGAAGATTATGAAAGTTATTGGGCGAGGGTAGTTACTCCCATGACAGGAAAAGAATGGGGAATATACTTTTTACCTGAAGTCGATGATGAGGTGTTAGTAGCTTTCGATCGCGGTGATATTTCATCTCCTTATATTTTGGGCGGGCTATGGAATGGTAAAGATAAACCACCTGAACCTAAGAGCGATGGCAAAAACAATCGGCGGATAATTAAATCCCGTAGCGGTCATCAGATTGTTCTAGATGATACGGAAAACGCAGAGAAGATTATCATCTGCGACTCGAAAAAAAATCAAATTGCGATCGACTCAAAAAATAATACCATTAGTATCGAAGGGGAAAAGGATATTACCATTAAAGCTAAAGGTAAAATTAGTATAGAAAGCAGCGAGGGCGATATTTCTATCAAGTGTAAAAATTTAGCCATTCAGACTCAGCAAAATTGTGAAATTAAAGCCAATTCCAAATTCGAGGTTAAAGCCAATTCTAGTTGCAACATTCAAGCTAATGCAGGCATGGGTTTAAAATGTATGGCAGGAGTAAAAATCAACGACGGTGCTTTGGAGGTGATATAAAATGCCTGGATATTTGTTACACGCTGGGGCAAGTGTTATTTGCGCTCATGGCGGACAAGCACAACCGACAGTTCCTAATCCCAGAGTTAAAGTTATGGGACAACCTGTGGTGACTCAGGTATTTCCTTATACCGTTGCAGGTTGCGTCAATCCGCCACCACCAACTAACGTTGGCCCTTGCGTGATGGCGCAGTGGGTGAGTGCTGCACTCCGAGTCAAGGTGATGGGACAGCCTGTATTATTACGGGATAGTAAAGCGGTGGCGATACCAACTGGTACTTCGTTGAATATTTTGGTAACTCAAGTTCGCGTCAAGGGGATGTAAATGGATACCAATTTTTTAGGGGTCGGATGGATATCCCCGGTGCAACTCAACAAAGCAGGTAAAATTGAAATGGCACGCGATGAAGATTGCGTCGGCCAGTCGATTTTGATGATTCTCAACACTGCTAAGGGAGAACGCATTATGCGCCCGGATTTTGGCTGTGGGATTCACGATTTGGTCTTTGCAAATAATAGCCCCGGCACGATCGGACAAGTTATTAATGAAGTGCGCCAATCGCTGATTGACTGGGAACCGCGGATTGATGTCTTGGAAGTAGATGCTTATTCTGATGAAAATCAGCCTAACTTATTGCTAATTCAAATTAACTATCAGGTTCGCACTACTAACAATCGGTTTAATTTAGTTTATCCATTTTATTTAGAGT
The DNA here is from genome assembly GCF_041929145.1 of Aerosakkonema sp. BLCC-F183. Taxonomy (NCBI): domain Bacteria; kingdom Bacillati; phylum Cyanobacteriota; class Cyanophyceae; order Aerosakkonematales; family Aerosakkonemataceae; genus Aerosakkonema; species Aerosakkonema sp. BLCC-F183. The sequence continues at coordinate 15,711 of NZ_JBHFNU010000078.1, forward strand.
AATTACTATGTCGATTAAGCGTCCAAAAATTGATAATCGCACTTATGAAGATATTGTTAAACAAACGGTAAAGTTAGCACAACGCTTTACCACAGATACCTGTACTGCATTAGTTGAACGGACATCTGAAAATTTACAAGATCGCATCCTAGCTGAAGACATCATTGAAATCAAAATAATATTTAGCAATAACTTTCCTCATCTTCACCCTCTTATACATAAGAAGTTACACCAAGCCTTATTAATAATTCTATCAAAATATATAGAATTTAATTTTAAGGACAACGAAGCTGAGGGGATAATCGGAATCGGCAAGGGCATAATCGCAATCGATTCTAAGGGCAATATAATAATTGCGAAAGTAGAAATCATTGCGGAAGCAGACAATTTAGTAAGTCAAGAGTTAGCCGAAAGAATTTCTGCCAAGCACGTAGCAAATTTGGTGAAAGTGAGAAAAGGCGAACCTCCACAAGAGAGGGAGTCGATCGTACCAATACCAGGCTTATTAATAAAGCATACTTTAGACGAAAACATTATTGATATTGATGGTCAAATAATTGCCAAAGCAGGCGAATCAGTGAATCAAGAATTGGCGCAAAAGATTGCCAAGCTCAAAACCCAATTGGTAAAGGTGAAAGGTTGGCAAGCCAGACAAGATGCTGGGATGGCATTGATTCGTATTTTCGGTCGAATGGCTGCGCTGGTGAGCGATCGCCTCAATCAAGTCCCAGACAAAAATTTTCTCGCTTTCCTCGACTTAATTGGCACTCAGCTATCACCTCCTCAACCTGCCAAGGTGCCTTTAACTTTTTCTTTAGTTGAAGGAAGTCCTGAAGATGCGCTGGTCCCTGTTCCTGCTCACACTCAGGTAGCTGTCTCGCCTGTTGAGGGACAGGAAGAAGAAGTGGTGTTTGAAACTGATCGCGAACTGGTGGTGACGACTGCCCAACTAAAAGAGGTATTTGTGTGGGAACCTGAAAAAGATAAGTATAGCGATCGCACCAAAGAAGCGACAGGCAAAGAAGATGCTGCTTTTTTCGCTTTTAAAGCAGAAGAACCCATTGAGCATTCACTTTACCTCGCTTGCGATCCACTGTTCAGTTTACCAGAACCTAAAACTGTCACGCTCACCATTCAATCACCAGAAGCAGACAAATTATCCAAATTGCTGATAACTTGGTCTTACTGGGATGGTGCTATTTGGCGATCGCTCTCGCCTACTCTAACCCATAACAACGATTCTTTAAAGGTAAAAATTGACAATTTATCAACTCCTATCCAACAACAGCAAATTAATGGAGTAGAAGCTGCTTGGTTACGAGCAAATCCATTAATTCTAACAGAGGATGCTGATAAGGGAGCGAAAGAACTAAAAGTTAATAATAATAATATTAAAAACTTTGAAAAGAACGATTCAATTCAGTTAATTTCTGACAAGCAATCTCGAGAAAATTATAAAGTTTTGAGTGTTGATTATGATAAAAAGGCGATCGCAATTGAACCAAAGCTCCAATCTAGATATCCAAAGGGAACTTATGTATGGCTCGCTCAATTGCCAAGCATTACTGGTAATACTGTTAGGGCTAAAATTGAAAACATCAAAAAAGCATCGAATCGTTGCTTTTTTAATACGGCTCCCATTGATTTAAGTAAAGATTTTTATCCCTTTGGCGAACAACCGCGCTTTAACGACACTTTTTATATAGCTCTTGACGAAGTATTTATCAAACTTACAACCGACGTGGAAGTTGAGGTAAAATTAAGCCCTGCATTATCCGTAAAAGTGAATCCTTCAGACGACCTAGAAATTAATTGGGAGTTTTGGGATGGAAATAATTGGGAATCATTGAAAGATATAACTTGTAAATTTACTAAAGATGAAAATATTACGATTAACTTTGCTGCCAAGAAGATCGCAGCAACAACTGTAGGTGGAGAAAACGGTTACTGGGTACGCGCTCGGATTGTTAATGGTAATTACGGGACGGAAAATGCTACTCAAGTTACTAGCTTTTCCCTACTTACTGAAACTGCAAAAGTTCAAACTGATTCGGCTCAAAAACAAACAATTAAAGTTAAGAGTGTTCGAGGCTTTATTAACGAGAATCTTTGGATTGGTTTGGGAAGCGATCGCGAAGAAGCAACCATTACTAACATTGATTTTTCTACAAATACCATTACTCTGAAAACGGCGCTGACCAAAGATTATTCAGCGGGTACGATCGTATCGCTCCGTTCGACATCAGTTTTCGGCCCACCATCAGTCCAATCGCTAACTCTCAGCTATACCTACAATTCTGAAGATACTCCCTTATCGGCGTGCCAAACCTACAATGATGTTACTTACCTAGATCCTTTTGCAAGCGATCGCTACCTCATACTGACTACCTCAGCGAATAGCGGACAAACTCAACTTACATTGAACAGTATTGCAGGTTTAAAAAGTGGCGATCGCTTTGTAATCGATCCAGATGGTCAGGAAAAGGAACAAAATGAAATCGTAAAGATCGATTCTGCCACAAAAACAGTCAGGCTCAAAATAGCACTGAAAAAAAATTACCAAACCGAAACGAAGATTTTCCGTTTCTTCCAACCGTTTACTCTTGCAGTCGAGCGAGATCCAACGCTATATCTGGGATTTAACCAGCCTTTTCCTAATCGTGCGATCGCACTTTATTTTCAAGTCGAACCGCCAAAACCAGAAGAAGTAACATCTACCGCTAACCTCAGCGATGCAGAACCCGTGCGGTTGGTTTGGGAATACAGCAATCGATCGGGTTGGAATCGTTTGGGGGTGGTGGATGAAACTAAGGCGTTTACCGAACGAGGGCTAATTCGGTGTATTGGCCCATCTGATTTTCAGGCGCGATCGGAGTTTGGTAAATCCCTTTACTGGCTACGGGTGCGAAAGGAAAGCGGTGAATTTCGTGTGCAGCCACGATTGCGACGCATATTAACTAACACAATTTGGGCGATTCAGGCAACTACTCTCAATAATGAGGTTTTGGGGTCGAGTGATGGCAATCCCAATCAAACCTTCTGGACAACCCAAACACCTGTACTACAAGGTCAACAGTTGGAGGTGCAGGAAGGGAAGGAACCACCGCCAGAGGAGAAAGCTGCGATCGCAAACTTAGAAGGCAAAGATGCGATCGCCATAGTTCAGGATGAAGTAGGGCAAATAGAAGCGGTATGGGTACGCTGGCATGAGGTGACGGATTTTTATGAATCGGGAATGCGCGATCGCCATTATGTCATGAATCATTTAACTGGAGAAATCCAGTTTGGTGATGGACAACGCGGAATGATACCGCCCCAAGGTCGCAATAACATTCGTATGGCGCAATATAGGACGGATGGCGGCGAACGAGGGAATAAACCTGCTAATACAATTACCCAGCTAAAAACTACGATTCCTTATATTGATAGCGTTATCAATTTGGAAGCGGCTGGTGGTGGAAGCGATCGAGAATCAATTGAACGAGTTAAGGAACGCGGGGCTAAGTTTCTGCGCCATCGCAATAGAGCAGTAACAGCACAAGACTTTGAAGATTTAGCTTATGAAGCCTCACCAGATATAGCACGAACACGAGTTATTACATCAATTTTCCATCCTCGCAAAATTGAAGAATGGATAGATCAGGCTTCTCCAGATAAAAAACTAATACAAGAAAAACAAGAATTTGCGAGAAAACGTCAGATTAATGTATTAATTGTCCCCAATAGTAACGAATCTCAGCCTGTTTTAAGTTTGGCACTAATTGACCGAGTGCAAACCTATATAAAATCTCGTTGTTTACCGACGGTCGATTTAAAAGTAAGTGGCCCTGATTGGATACAAATTTCTGTAACCGCAGAATTGGTGCCAGAATCGCTTGAAGCAATAACTCACATCCAAGAAAAAGCAATTGCCAAATTAGAGCAATTCCTGCATCCCCTTACAGGTAATCGCAATCAACAAGGTTGGGATTTTGGTTGTGAGCCAGACTTTTCTGATTTTTATGCACTGCTTCAATCTATCGAAGGTGTAAATTATGTACGAAATCTTCTGATTAAGAAATCAAAACAAACGTCAGACGAGGAGAAGAATTTGGGAGTATCTATGATTTATTCCGGAAAGCATTTGATTGAAATTTCACAAATTAATTAAGAGTAAAATAATGACGATCCCAAAACCAAACCTAGATGATCGCACCTACGCTAGTTTAATAGAAGAAGCTCGTTCCCTTATTCCTATTGAGTATCCAGAATGGACAGATCATAATCCCAGCGATACCGGAATTCTACTCCTAGAATTAATAGCTTGGTTAACGGAAATGCTTCTCTATCGAATCAATCAAATTCCCGATCAAAATTACGCAGTTTTCCTAGATTTACTTAATAGTAAAACTCAGCTTTCAGATAGCAAGTTAATTGACAAACAAAATGATACACCGATCGCTAACTTAAGCGAAGCCATTCAGCAAACGGTTGTAGGCTTACGAAAGCGGTATCGAGCTGTAACCCGTGAAGATTTTGAACAGTTAATATTGACAGATTGGAATGAAAGCCAGGAGGCTAAAGGCTATTTACCAATTAAACAAGTTTTGTGTTTAGATAAAATAAATCTGGACAATTTGAAGAAACCAAAAGATACAACACTTCATCATGTAAGTTTAGTAATTGTGCCACAATGGGAAAATGATCCTCCGCCCAGTGTAAGTGCTGAGGTTAAAAATTCGCTCGAAAAATGGTTAAACAAGCGACGCTTACTGACAACCCGTCTCCATATATGCGAACCGAAGTATGTTCCTTTATCCATCCAGATAACTTTATCTTTTGTAGATGGAGCCGATATTGATTCGGTAAAGAGTAATGCTGTGGATCAAATTAAAAAATTCTTCCATCCCTATGATTCTGGAGACTATTGGAAAGGTCGAGGATGGCGATTAGGACAGACAGTTTATCACTCTGAACTCTATAAATTATTAAATGATTTACCAGGTGTAAAAGCAGTTAAAACCCTGAAATTACAGAATGCTGAAACAAAATTGAAGAAATCCATCAACTCAGATACTCAGGACTTGGAAGTTGAGAATATTGAAGGATTTGCATCTCAACAAATAATCTTAATAGATGCGGAGGGAGAATACTCGGAATCAGCCACAATCAAAACTGTTACTGTTCATAAAAAAATATTGAGTTTAGAACAGCCAATCAAGAAAGCTCATAATCAAGGTCGCAGCGTCATACTTACAGGAATATCTCTTGATAAAAATCAACTTATCAAGCCAGGTATTAAGATTCAATCAGAGGAAGATAATCAATGAAAAACAAGCAAGCAAATCAAGAGAGAAGTTATGGGCAATACCTTCCCGAAAGCTTACAAAACAATCCAGTAGTGCAAGGATTTTTGTTGGCATTTGAAAACATTTTAGGAAATGCAACCCCACAGAATTCACAAGAAACACTGACGGGATTAGAGGATTACATCGATCGTCTTTATACATACTTCGATCCCAGCCAAACACCAAAAGAATTTCTACCTTGGCTTGCTAGTTGGGTTGCCTTAAGTTTACGTGATGATTGGGAGGAGGATTTCAAGCGTCGATTCATTCGTCAAATTGTGCCATTCTATCAGTTGCGAGGAACTAAGGAGGGTTTAGAAGCGGTTCTCAAGCTTTATTTAGAGAGTGCAAATATAGATGGAAAGGTTTCTATTACTGAGTTTGAAGATATTCCTCACTACTTTCAAGTTGAATTGCTATTCTCACAAGACACTGAGAAACATATCAGTATTGCTCAAGCAATCATAGATCAGGAAAAGCCTGCCCATACTTTCTATTCAATGAGTTTTCGAGAATCTGACACTTCTTAGGATTTTGGGATTTGAATTATTGCCTTAATTTCCTATATTACGGTCAGATCTTAGTGAAAATTACCAATAAATATTGAGGTATTTTTCATCAATTGAAACACTCAGTTTTGAGCAATTAGTAAAAAGGAGATTTATCATGTCACTTTCTGATATTAATCAACGCACTGGTTACCCACAAGGAAAGTCTTGGTCACCAAACAGCGCTCAACTCGATCAGAATTACCACATCGACCGTCATCGCCGTCATAATCACTTGTTGCACGTTGCAGGAATTTCTCAAGGATTAACTGTGACTAAAGGTGTAGAGCCATTAACGGTAATACTTACCAAGGGTACAGGGTTAACCTGTTTAGGTCAAGAAGTTATCTTGCTGGAAGATAAATCTGTTGAATTGAACGATCTTTTTAGTGCTGGGAAGAAAGACGGAGATTGGATCTTTATGATTCAATATCACGAAGATTCAAATGATTCAAAAATAATTCAAGAGAAACCAGTTTCTAAGCTGATACCATCTACTGAGAGTTTACCAACAGATGCCGTAGCTCTAGCCAAGCTTACTATCAAAGATGGACAAATCCAAGAGCCGATCGATTTTAGCGTGCGAGAGTATTCAGGGTTAAGGCTACCAACGGCTTCAGGGGATGCGCTGACTTTGCGTTCTGCGGGTGATAATGACAGCAAAAAGGCTATCCTTAACGGAAGTTTAAGAGTAGAAGGAAAACTAGAATTGCTACAAGGCGTGGCAGTAAAAAAATTTTCTAGCGATGTAAACTTTACGGAGAATAGTGAAGAAGCCGTTCCTACAGAAAAAGCCATAAAAGCCTACGTTGATGAGAAAGAAAAAGCCATAAAAACCTACACAGATAATCAGCTTCAATCTCGGTTACCAGCAGGGACTATTATTATGTGGTATAGCCAGGATAATAAGATACCAGACGGATGGCAATTCTGTGATGGTACAAATAAAACTCCTGATTTAAGAGAGCGATTTATCGTAGGCGCTAATTTACAAGACAAATCAGAATATGCAGCAAACAAAACGGGAGAACCAGATACACATAATCATTCAATGCAAAATCAGAACATCGTTACAACTCATGAAGGAAATCATAACCATAAATTCCCAAGTCAATGGTATGTAAGAACACTCGATGATTTAAGAAAAGGTGGGAACAGGATCGAATCATTCGAGCTAGTAACAGAAGTAAGTATACCAGGAAATATATCACGACGAGAGACAATAAATGTCTTACATCATTGTACGATAGATCCAGGTGGTTACCAACCAACTATAGAAAACCAACAAACACAAAACGTTGACTCCCATAATCATACGATTAATTTGAAAGACGTAACAACAGAAAAAAGTCAAAGTCCCAACCGCCCCAAGTGGTATGCAATTTGCTTCATAATGAAGAAGTGATGAGGTCCGCGCTAAAGAGGACAGAGTGGAGAATGGCGAAGTGTCACAGCCCGATGATCGCTTTGCCGAACAGCAACCGCTAGGCGAACTGGCGGCATCTAGAGAAGAGACGTAAGGGCCAAATTTTTTCCCTACTTGTTGGGTCAACAGTCAACTCGAACTTAGCAACTTGTGGATGGTGAAACTTATGGGAGATCGAAGATTAAACCAAAAGAAAACGGTAGCACCCACACGATCGCACTCCACCAAAACCAGCGTAAAATCCCCGGTTCACCCGATGGAGGAACTGCTAGGGGCGATCGGCAATAGAATTGGAGTATCCATCAGTAGACAACTCGCTAAAGGCATAGACAGCCATAATGATTATGAAAGACCAACTCAAACAACGCCTCCGGGCGCTCAAAACAGAATTTGAAGCAGGACAAAAACTCAACGCGGAATATGAAGAGAAACAGCACAACTTGCGAGAAACACTCTTGCGGATTAGCGGGGCAATTCAGATACTAGAAGAAGTCATTGCCGAAGCTGATAGTGAGGAGAATGGCGTAGAACCTCAGCCTGCTGAGAAGCCAGCAGAACAGCAACCGCTGGGCGAACTGGCGGCATCAAGAGAAGAGACGTGAGGGCCTAATTTTTCCCCGACTTTTTGGGTCAACAGTCAATTCGGACGTTGCAACTTGTGGATGGTGAAACTTATGGGAGATGGAAGATTAAACCAAAAGAAAACGGTAGCACCCACGCGATCGCACCCCACCAAAACCAGCGTTAAATCCCCGCTACACCCGATGGAGGAACTGCTTGGGGCGATCGGCAATCGTGAAATGGGTCGCCTGATAGAGAATCACCAAAATCACCCAACGAGTCCATTCCCCAAGCTGCAAGGCGAGTTGCCACTGCTGGGGGATGTGATGCCCGTCAGTCAGGGGACGATTCAGCGTCAACCCTTATTCCGGGGTTTGTCCCAGGAGTTGACGGTGGATACTGCAATGGCGCTACCAGCTACTGAGGCGGTGATTCAACCGAAGCTGACTCTAGGCACTCCCGGCGATATGTACGAGGAAGAGGCAGACCGGGTGGCGCGGCAAGTGGTTGACGAAATTCACAGTTCCCCATTCCGAGAACCGAATACACAGTCTCCGGGGGAGAGGAAACCAGAGGTTGGGGAAGCGGGACGGGTGCAACGGCAGATAACCGTGCGTGGGTTGGGCGATGCAGGGGGTGAACTCTCTAGCGAGTGGGAAGGGGAGTTGCAGCGAGCCAAAAGCGGGGGACAGCCGTTGTCACCAAAGCTGAAGGAGCCTATAGAGCGGGCGTTTGGGGCGGATTTTGGCGGCGTGCGCGTGCATACGGGGGCGCAGGCGGATCGGTTGGCGCGATCGATCCAGGCGAAGGCGTTTACTACGGGGCAGGATGTGTTCTTTCGGCAGGGGGCGTATCAGCCGGGAAGTCGTGGGGGGCAGGAGTTGATCGCTCACGAGTTGACTCATGTGGTGCAGCAGAACCGTGATACAGCCATACGGAGAGTCACGGAAAGCCCCATAGTGCGTCGCGCAGTGATTCAGAGGTGGAAAGAGTTATTAAAAAGGGTGGGATACATAACAGTAATCGGCGGGGCTGCCAATCAATTCTACAAATATCGTATGAGACAACTTGAAAGCTTGAGTAGAACACAAATCGGGCAGCGACCTAGATTGTACAACATGACCAGACCATATCAGTCAGACCAATGGGGCTACGGAGTGAACACAGTAACAGCGCTGCTATACGTCACATTCCGAGATCGAATGAGCGGACGGATAGCAGACTTCTTTGCCCAGCCGTATGTATTAGAATTGCTCGCATCGCGAAGTCCAGAAGCTGGTCAGCAACTCGCAGAGGCAGAATACGCGTACTGGAGAAACCTCTACGAAACAAGCAAAGAAGGCAGCGAGGATCACTATGCGGGGTGGCTCGGTATGCAGTTTAGTGCAAAGAGTAGGTATCACATAATGAATCTCTTCAGAGAAGCCTCTGAAAATAGTAATTAGGCGTTCGCACACCCACTCATAAGCCCGCTCGATAACCTCATTGCTGGTGACTCATTCGATAAGCATCACAATCGCCCCCGTGAGTCAAGAAAAAAAATCGGCAAATTCTCTCATCCCGATCCTACCTGCTCCAATAACAGCGCAGCCAACCCTATCCCCACAACCCAAACACATCCCTTCTCTCCGCACAATGGGCGAAGCAACCACCACCCCCCTCGAAGAATTACTCCCCTGGCTCAACCGCATTGACACCTTCATCCACAAAGCCGTACTCCTCGCCGAATCCCTCTACAGTCCCGATCGCACCACCGCACCCTATCGAGGACTGCAAATCAGCCTAGAAGAAGTCGATCGCCTGCTGCAACGCCATCCCGCCCAACCCTTATTTGCCACCGTCGCCCCAGAAACCGCATCCCCCCCAGCCACATCCCGGTTAGCTTGGTTGCAGCGCCAATACCAGCTTACCCCCATCGACCTGGATATCCTCGCCCTCGCCCTCGCCCCGGAACTCGATCGCCGCTACGATCGCCTTTACGCCTACCTCCAAGACGACATTCGCGCCAAACAACCTACTGTCGATCTCGCCCTCAACCTCCTCTGTCCCACCGCCGCCGACAAACTCACTCAGCGCGATCGCTTTTCCCCAGATGCTCCCCTAATCTACCACCATCTACTGCATCTAGTTTCAGATCCCAACCAACCAAACTCCACCCTTCTCGCTAAAACCCTCAAACTTGACGAACAAATCGTCCGCTTCCTCTTAGGAAACAAAGGGCTAGACTCCCGACTTGCACCGTTTTGTCAGTTAATCCAGCCTGCTATCTCCCTGTATGACCTTTACCTAAGTGTTGAACTCAAACAGGGATTTTCGGGATTAATTCAACAGTACCACGCAACCCATCAACCCCTCAGACTCTATTTTCAGGGAAGCGATCGCGATCGCAAACGCCGCACAGCCGAAGCATTAGCACGGGAAATCGCCGCCCCTCTGCTGATTGCAGACTTACTCCGTCTCGTCACCACCAAAGCTGACTTTGAACCAAATCTCCAACTCTTGTGGCGCGAATCCCAGTTTCAAAACACCCTCCTCTATCTGGATAACTTAGATGTTCTGCACAGTCACGAACACGCGATCGCTTTCGAGTATTTGCTGTCAACTCTTGCAGACTATCAAGGAAGTGCCATCTTAGCTGGCGTACCACCCTGGATACCCGCGTCAACCGAGGCTTTAGGAATCGTGAGTGTGCCGTTTACCATCCTGGATGTTACCCTGCGCCGCCTCTGTTGGCAAAATTACCTTACACCTACGGGTATATCCTTAGAAGATTCAGAATTAAATGCCTTGGCAGAACGCTTTTGCCTCACTCCCGACCAGATTGCCGATGCCGTTGCTACCGCTATCAATACAGCCCACTGGCAATCTCATGTCAAATCAAAACTCCCAAATCCCAACTTGGCAGACCTATTTACTGCCGCCCGCGCTCAATCGGGTCATCACCTCAGCGAACTGGCACGGAAAATTGAGCCTAAGTATCAACTTAATGATATCATACTACCTGAAGAACAAAAAACCCAACTGCGAGAAATCTGCGATCGAGCAATATATCGTTCCACCGTGCTGGAAAAGTGGGGATTTGACTGCCATCTGTCTCTAGGGAAAGGACTCAACGTACTGTTTTCGGGACAGCCAGGAACCGGAAAAACAATGGCCGCCGAAGCGATCGCCAACGAATTACAACTCGATCTCTATAAAATAGACTTATCTCAAATCGTCAGCAAATATATCGGCGAAACCGAGAAGAATCTCGATCGCATCTTCACCGCCGCCGCCACTTCCAACGCCATCTTATTATTTGACGAAGCCGATGCCATATTTGGCAAACGTTCCGAAGTCAAAGACGCACGCGATCGCTATGCCAACATAGAAATTGGCTACCTCTTGCAAAAAATGGAAGAATACGAAGGCATTGCCATACTCACTACAAATTTAGGCAATAATATTGACGATGCCTTTATCCGCAGATTGAGTTTTATCATCGGATTTCCCTTTCCCAAAGAAACTGAACGCCTGCAAATATGGCAAAAGATATTTCCCGCTTCTACCCCGTGCAGTGTAGATTTAGACTTAGAATTTATGGCACATCGCTTTGAAATAGCAGGGGGAAATATCCGCAATATCGCCTTAGCAGCCGCCTTTTTAGCAGCAGCCAGAGATGAAAAAGAAATCGGGATGTCTCATCTCATCCGCGCCACCAGACGAGAATATCAGAAAATGGGTAAATTATTAATGATGGATGATTTAGGCAGATATGCTGCTTTCGTTGACTAATACTGCGTTTGTATGCTATCCTTGAATATCTAGTTTTTTGTGATTTCTATGATATTCGGCTCGGCTGAGAGTCTCACGCTAATCCTCCCCTCAACCGCCGAAATAGCCACCACGCGAGGAGAAGCTAAATAATTCTTCGCCGTTGGATCGCCACTTCGTCCTTTAAAATTACGATTAGTAGCATAAATCCCCGTTTCCTCCTTATCTAACACCCCAAGTCCGGCATTAATACAAGCACCACAGCCTGATTTAAGAACAGTCGCTCCCGCCGCTTCAAAAATTTGCATATACCCTAAATTCTCAGCCTTTTGACGCACCTCCAAGGAAGCTGGTACAATAAAAAGACTGACACCAGGAGCTACATGACGACCTTTAAGTACCTCAGCCGCTTGCGCCAAATCGAAAAGTTTCCCCCCCGTGCAAGAACCAATAAAAGCCTTAGTAATAGGTACTTCTCCTAACTGGCTAATGCCAACTACTCGATCGGGTTTAGGAGGACAAGCGATTTGTGGTTCTAGATCGCTCAAATCGAACTGATAAATATCTTCATAATCAGCATCCGAATCACTAACAACTTCCTCAAATAAATCTTGACCGCAGCTTTGCAAATATTGACGAGTTGTGGCATCAGGAGCAATTAAACCACACATCGCACCACACTCGATCGCCATATTAGATAAAGTCATCCTTTCTTCCATTGGCATTCGAGCGATAATACTGCCTCTAAATTCCATCACCTTACCCGCAGCACCGTCACAACCAATTTTGCCCAGAATAAACAGCATAATATCCTTAGCGGTAATATATTCCGGCAAAGTTCCTTCAAGTTGAAAAAGTAGAGTAGTCGGAACTCGCACCCACATATCTCCCATTGCAAATATATTGGCCATATCCGTCGTTCCCACACCTGTAGAAAAACAGCCAAAAGCTCCGTAGGTGCAAGTGTGAGAATCCGTTCCTGCTACAATAATACCCGGACGAATAAAACCCTTTTCAGGTAGTAAAACGTGACAAATACCCGCCGCTTCTCCAGGCGAAACTACATCTAATAAATGACAACCTTGCGATTGGGCAAACTGCACCATTTCCGAATATTGTAAAGTAGCTTTTGGGTCTACTCGCACCTCATTAACTTGAATAAAGTGATCCGCTACTAAAACAACCCGATTCGCATCCCAAAGTTTAGCATCTTCCCCAAAATGCTCGTAAAAAACCTTAGCAACAGGTGCAGCTACAGCATCGTGAGACATCGCTAAATCGACCTTAACAAAAACCGTTTCCCCCGGCTGTACGTACTCGTTAAAAGAAGCGCGTGCTAAAAGTTTTTCTGCCATAGTCATTGTTCTAGCAGAAGTGGCACTTTTAGGAATACAAATTTCACCTTTTTGTCGCTTTTGGTTAAAAGGAATTAAACCTCCTGCGCTCACAATCGCTTCAACTACTGGATTATTTTGAGGTTGGGAGTCAACTTCTAGTGTTAGACCAATATTGATACTATTGCGGTAGAATATCTCGGCAAAAGAATGAGCGCGAACTTTTTTAATCCCAGCAGCTTTAATCGCAATGGGCGCATTTTCTCTACTAGAACCGCAGCCGAAATTGCGTCCTGCTACAATTTCGTCATAGTCCAGAAGATTTCCTTCACCAATCAGATGTTCAAAAGCATACTGTTTTAAATATTCTGGGTCGGCAGTAGTACACCGTTTAGCTGGTATAATATCATCTGTATTAATATCATCTCCAAGAATTAACACTTTCGGTTCTGTTTTCATACGTTTTCTTACTCCTTATTTGCCAAAGCTAATTCAGATAGTTGTTGAATTATAAGTTCAGTTAAATTTTCTGTATTCACTAAAATTTCTTCACCTTGGGGAGCTAAATCAGCCGTGCGGTAGCCCAAAGCTAAAACTGTTTCTATTGCTTGAATTAGATGAGTAGCAGCATGGGTTTCTCCCCACTGCTGGAGCATTAATGCAACCGCTCCCATCGTTCCTAAAGGATTGGCAATACCTTTCCCAGCAATATCTGGTGCTGTACCGTGTATAGCCTCATAAAGACCGAATCCTCGATCGTTAATACTAGCAGACGGTAATAACCCTATGGAACCTACTAATGCCCCTCCAATATCGCTGAGAATATCGCCAAATAAATTTCCAGCCAGAATAACATCAAATCGCTTTGGCTCCCGTACCAGCTGCATCGCTAAGTTATCTACTAACATCGGTTCTACTACAACATCGGGGAAATGCTTGGCTTCATCCTGCACTAAATGGCTCCAAGGTATTTGTGGGAGAGCATTTTCTTTGTGAGCGACGGTGAGTAAACCTCGGCGTTCTTTAGCCTTTTGGAGAGCAACTCTCGCAATGCGGCTAATTTCCCAATCGTAGTATTTCATGGTGTGATAACCATAGGAGCCATTCTCGTCTCGCTCTCGTCCCGATGGGCCAAAGTATATTCCGCTTACCAGTTCCCGCACGAACAAAATATCGAGTCCTTGAATCTTTTGGGATTGGAGGCTGGATTTATGCAATAAAGTTTCAAAGGGACGCACGGGACGAAGGTTGGTAAAGAAGTCGAAGTGTTGGCGGAGTTCGAGTATACCACCTTTTGTGACTGCTCCGAATAGAATTCCATCAGACGCTTCGCATATTTGTGCCGTTTGTGGGGGGAAAAAATTTCCAAATTTCTCGAAGGCAGGTTGTCCGATTAAGGCATAATTTATAACTAAAGGGCCCAGAAATAGCGAAGCTGACACCAGCCGCAAAGTAGCAGTTCAAACCTTTGTGTGGTAAGGATTTGAGCGTTTATTTTCTTGTTCGTTCAAGAAGCCACCGGGTCAATCAGCAATCGTTCATCCAAATCCAACCGAAAAGTCCCATAAGGATTGATATGCCCCCAAGTCAGCGGTGTCAGCGCCCGCAAATCATCAAGGTGCATCAACTTCAACCAATCCTTCTCCGACAAAATCCGCTGCATCATCAACGTATTGATATACACCAAACAGATTTGCAACAAATGCAACGACAATACCGCTATCTCTTGGTCTTCTAATCGATTCGTAGCGATTTCACTATTCTTACCATAAAAAATAAAACTATTTGCACTATTCCATTGCTCTACCACATTTAGTCCTTCATTAATTTCTTGACGCAACTCCTCCTTACCAAGATAATCACACAGAAAAATCGTCTTCACCGCCTTACCCAACTCAGCCAAAGCTTGATAAGTAGGATGAATAACATTAGAGCGACTAAATCGTTTTAAAATTACCTCAGTCTCTGCCGTACCTAACCTCAAAGCCGTAGCATATTTAATCATCTGGTCATATTGATTCCGAATCAACTCCCAATTAATCGGTCTTGTCAGCACAGGCTGTAAATTAGGATAAGCATTACTTTGACCAGCCGCAGGACGATACAACTTTTGCTTGTGAATTCTTTTCAACCGAGGCAATAACTGAAAACCCAACAGATGACAGAAAGCAAAAGCCACCTCACTTTGACCGTGAGTATCAACATAATTCTTTTCCACCTTCATATCCGTAGAGTGGCGTAATAAACCCTCAATCATAGCCGCCACCTCAGAAGAAGAACAAGTTTTCAACTGAGAATAAATACAAACAGACTTCTTCTCAACGTGCCAATAAATCATCACCCCACGTCCCCCATAGCGAATATGCCACTCCGTCATCAAATTCTGATCCAAAGAACCGAACTTTTTAGAATCAGAAGCACACGCAGTCGTCCCTTCACCCCAGATATGTGGCACTCTGACCTGAAAAATCGCATTAACTACCTGAATTATGGCATTTCGCAAGTTCTCTTTATGAAGATAACGCCGTTTGACATAGAGTAAGTCGGGGTAATTTTCTCCAGTTCCTCCACTACTAATCCGCTTCAATCCGGTATTAGTTCCCAATCCAAACAAACAGAGCAATAGCCGTCTTTGTAGAATCTTCCTATCCAACGTTTCGCGAGAAGCTACACTGTGAAACTGTTCCGTAAACCCTACTCGTAAATCAGTTTCCTTCAGAATATCCAATAAACTGGTCATCGGCCAGCGCGAAATCAATTCTCCCTTAAGTCGCCGTAAGTTTAACGGTTCTGGTTGTGGTTCCAGCGGCGAAACAGAAATCCAGCCATTTTCCCTTGTGAGAATCTTTACCCTTTGATTTTTGGGCATTTGGGCATCTAATTTCTCTAAAACTTCCGTCATTTTCTGCTGTAAGCTAGTAACAAAAGCTTCTGCATCAGTTGGTTGACCTAAAGCTTGATAATAAACCTGTCGTTGCACCTCAAAATCTTTGGGTAAGTCTGATTCTGGATTGCCATAACGTTTAGCACCAATTACCCAAATTTCTTTAGACCGCAGTTGCTCTCTTAATGCCTGAAGTACGCTAATCTCATAATTGACGCGGTTAATTTTCTCAACTCCAGAATCATCTACTTCCACGACAATTTCCCGCCAACTATTTTTTAGCACTCCATCAATAAGAACTTCATCCTCTGGTGAGTAATAATGTTGAGAACTACCCGTATACTTTTTAATTAGCTCTAGCGCCTTGATAACAGGTTGGTAAAGCTCGTTATTCGACCGAAACTCCAAAGCATTGAGAATTTGTGGCACCATCCGGCGATAATGATGCAAATAAGAAGCTCGCATCACCGTATAAACTCGTTCTCGGTAAGTAGGGCCGCTAGACTTAAACTCTTTGACCAAATTCTTTAAGGTAGATGGGCTAACTACGGGATAGATGACATCTTTTACTGATTCTTCTGGATGTTCTAAAGAAGCAGTTGCCATCCGAAATAAAATATTGTTTTTTCCACTGACTCGCTTGAAGTCAGCAATTAGTTCCTTATCTACCTTGCGTTCGGCACGGATACCAATGCGATGTACGATTTGAATCAATAATTCCACTAAACTATCTGTAATCTCTTGGCTTCTCTGCCAACAAAATGCTGCAACTAGCGTATAGCGAATTGGGTTAGGATGGCGGCGTAACTCTCTTGGGGGTTCAGCCGAGGCGCGTTGTCGGTAGTGATGTATAATCTTAGGAGAGATACTGGTAAATAAATTTTCTGGTAATTCTAATTGCCGAATAGTTTCTAACTTCTCAATCTCTTTAAGTAAACTATCAAGCCCCACGCGACCTGGGTCGGCTTTCAGATTATTGAAATCAAAGGGCTGAGATTGGGTAGATTCGTCTTCTAATGCTTTATCTGTATTCAAAATCGCATCGATTTTAGCTTGAGTTTCTGACGAGATTTGGGCAGAAGTAGTGGCACAAAAGTTTTGTTCGTAGCTATGGAGTGCAGAACGAATTAACCTTTCAATTCGCTCAGACGTGGGAGGTTCAATTTTTAATTCTCGTAGCCGTTGATATACGGTTTCCGTTAAATGCTGTTCGTTGCGGTCATAAACTAGCACGTTTTCACTCAGCCATTCGCTCAAAGAGTGAAAATCGGCAACTGTGGCTTCTCTAAATCCGAAAAAGGTACGAATTTGGGCGCGATGATATTCAATAGTACGTCCACTCCACTTATATTCGCGCCATTCTTTGGCTAACACTTCTACTTGAAGAGCGATGTACGATATGACGGATTTAGGAATTTCTTGCTTTTTAACTGGAAACCGAGCTTTGAGAGCAAAACACTTGAGTAATACGGCGAAACCGAGCCGCGTGGCTCCGGTTTTATTAGCCAGCAGTGTCCTTTCTCCCTCAAGTAGGGTGAAATGTTCGATTAATTCTTCTGACTCCCACTGGCGTTTCACGTAGACTACTCCCTCTCTTCGACAGAATTCTAGTTTTACGACAAAACTGACCCCTGTATCCGATTGAATTCAAAGATGGGACTTGTTTTGGCCCGATTCTGAGTAAGGAGTGCCGCAGTGAGGACAAAATTTATGTTTGAAGGATGCAATTGGCTCGTGGCAGCTAATACAACCACAACGCAGTTGAGCGCCGCAAAGTAGACAATGCTTGGCCCTTGGCAATGTCCAAGCCTGGTCTGGGTTAGTACCTCCCTTCCAGCAGCGGGGGCAGTATTGTTTCTTCTGCACGCCTTCTACGGGTAGTCCAGAGACAACGGCATCCAGGTATTCTTCTGGGATATTTAAGGCGATGGCTAATCCCTTTTTGGTTTTCTGGTTGAGGCGAAGTGTGATTCCCCTTTCCAGCTTGCCGAGACTCTGGAGATGAATTCCTGCTGCTGTGGCTAGCTGCTGTTGGCTCATAGAAAGGCGGGTTCGCAGCCGTTTGATGTAGTTTTCTAGAGATTCTTGGGGCTGTGGAGCGATTGACTCGTCAAAAGTATACATAAAAATGTGTAAACTTTTCCTGAAATAAAGTGTTTAAGAGAGAAAGACATTAGCTGATATGCGATTTCAGGAAAGTTTGGTTTTTAGTGGTTACTTTAGCTCGATTAGCCACACAGTTTTTAGAGCGTCCCGGTCTGGCTAAAAGTACACAACGCTCTTATGAGGCAGTGTTAATGCCACTGCTTGCTCTTTATGGGCGTGTGCCAGTAGAAATTATTAGTCGTCAGGTTATCTGTGATTATTTGCAAAGCTTAGAACATTTATCAATCAATACTCACCATCGACATCAAGCAATTATCCAATCGCTGTTCAACTATGGGGTGGCTTTTGGTTATCTTAAAAGTAATCCGATTGCTGGTTTAACTCGCCGCAAGCCATTAAAGGAGAGGGGGGAGCATGGTACGGATGAAGTCATTCGCTATTTAAATCATTGGCAGCTAGTAGAGTTGTATAAAGTTGTTCAGCCGGATGTACGTTTGCACGCTATCGTTCGGTTGTTGCATCGCACGGGAGCTAGAATTGGCGAAGTTTTGACGTTGGATTTAGAACAAGTAGATACTATCGCTCGTAAGTTTCAGGTGGTGGGCAAGGGGAACAAACAACGATGGTGTTTTTATAGTGAGGATGCAGCGAAAGTTTTAGATGAATATATTAGGTATTATCGGGATACAGGGGAGACTGCATTATTTACTGCACAAAATCCTTTCACTCAAGAAGTGACGCGCTTATCTTATCGCCGAGTTCATGCTAATTGGTGTGATTTGACGGCGCAAAGTCCTGTTTTAAGAGGTGTGAGACTTCACGATTTAAGACATACTTTTGCGACAGAAAGAGTAGGGTTAATGTCTATTGAAGAGCTACGAGCTTTGATGGGGCATGAAAAAATTCAGACTACATTAAGATACCAAAAAGTAACTTCCCAGCGGGCGGAAGAAGTGGCACAAAAAGCTTTAAAAGTTCTGACTTCTATTGAATCAGAGATGTCTAATTAAATTAGATTAAAGCTGCACAAATAATCTACTTTTTGAGCTGAAGGGCTGTGCAAGGGAGAGTAGTGACTATACTCTGCCGTGGTTAACTGAGTGTTGGCCCAGCAAAAGAGCGCGGTTTGAGCAAAAAAAATGGCTGTAATCCTTGCCAGCCAAGGTGTCAATGTACCCATAAGATTGCCGGGACTGGAAGGATAAACTTGCCGCGACTGTGGCTGCGACACTCATTCTGGCGTCAAGTAGCCACTCAGCATCTGCTGCTTTTGGAACCATTTAATTGCCGTTGACTAAAAATGGAACCATAAAACTGCCAAAATTTTAAGATTTTTCTTCAAGATGAACAAGTAAGATTAAATCAAGCACTCAAGCCAGTGCCAAGGATACTCAAAGGTAAAAGCTTTACCTCACTGTCCAAAAAAAACAAGGCATTAGTTGTGAGTCGCATCTAGAACCACTTCAGGAGATGCCAGTATGCTCACAACAGAAGAGTTCGATAACTGGTGTAATCGTAACAACCTATCGGCACTGCAAAAAAAGACAATAGAAATCATCCGCAGCAGTGAACCAGCACGGCGCGTAGGAGGAGGCAGAAAGAATGTTTCTGGATTTTATCCCAGTCAGAAAATGGGCAGAAGCATTCAGTTTGAATCCCACAAGCTAGAGTTAGCATTAATTTACCAATTAGAACACGACTGGAA
>NZ_JBHFNU010000079.1:0-76650 GCF_041929145.1 Aerosakkonema sp. BLCC-F183
AACAGCAGCTTGTTGAGGAAGCTGCAAGACGTGGCATGACCCAATCAGAGTTGATTAGGAGTATGATTGCTAGACTACCAGAACCAAATAAAAAGCCGTCCTAGAAGGACGGGGCTTGTATCCCATTATTTTCGGTCAGCATTCATGAGGTAGACGATGCCGGAACCGGAACCACTTCCGGCATTCAAGCCTACCGTCTCGCCGTTAAATCATCGGGGGTACTCATCTTCGATTCGATAAATCCCCCTAGATTATAACGGGAGCCTTCTGCTGACATTAAGGTAAAGCAGATTTGACCAAAGGGGATCTCTATGGGGCGAAACTGCTGGGAGCCAAAATAGATGGTGCAGAGTTCACAGATGTCAGGATGTCGAATTCGACCAGACAGTATCTTTGTACGATCGCATCGGGGACGACAGCGTGGACTCACACAGAAACTAGAACTACCCTAAACTGTTCCTACAATCAAGTCAGACAAATTATTTTGAGCTAAATCAACAATAAAGCCAGAAAAAATCTGGGCTGGTCTCCTCAGTACCCAGATTTGGGGGAAATTTTACTACACGCTTGGCAATGGCATCAAAAACTGCACAAATAAAATTCAAAAGTCAATCATTCCAAATTATTTTTGGCCTTAATTTTCAGGCTGCGCCTAGATATACTTTTGACTATTTAACAAGCGCCTGTTCTGGCAAAAACAACTTTGATAGTCTTGAGAATTAACGCGATGTCATACAAAGGAGTCCAAATTGTTTGATAGCGTAGGTCTAGCAGAACGATGTCTTCAAAATCCTTGACCGAAGAACGACCGTTAACCTGCCATTCACCTGTCAAACCAGGCTTAACGTTTAATCTGCGCCAATGATGCTCGTTGTAATGAGCGACTTCATCAAGGGTGGGCGGTCTGGTACCAACCAAACTCATTTCACCTACCAACACGTTCCAAAATTGCGGCAGTTCGTCTAGACTGGTTTTGCGTAAAAAACGGCCCACTCTGGTCACGCGGGGGTCGTTTTCATTTTTAAAGATTAGCCCTTTAGCTTCGTTCTTAATCTGCGATTTCAGCGCTTCGGCATTTGTGACCATCGAGCGAAACTTACGGATCTTAAAAGGTTGACCCCGCAGTCCGCAGCGGTATTGGGTGTAAAATATAGGGCCGGAACTATCAAGTTTTATTGCGATCGCGATCGGCACAAAAACCACTGCCAGGATCAGTAAACCTACTGTACTGCCCACTATATCCAGTAAACGTTTAAAAATGGATCTAGCCGAAGGATGTACGTAGTGATGCACCGGAAAAGATACGGATGTAGATATTGCTGAAGGAATAACGCTCGGAGACAGTACTGGATGGCTCATCATAACGGGTTCCTAAATAAGACAACCGTAAAATCACTTAGATTCGATCCAAATCATATAGTTACTTTTTCGGAAGCGACACGATCGGGAGACCCAATTTGCTAAATCTTCATCGATTCCGCTCATATTGCCAGCTTTTGTAAAGTTACTGTGAAGTTTTTCCGTATAAACCAGGATTCTACTTAAAAGGGGAGGCACGTTCTTTGAGTACCTCTACGGATTGAGGAAGAGGGGCTGGAAAAGTCAAAAGTCAAAAAAGGGACTAGGGGCTAGGGGCTAGGGGCTAGGGAAGAGGGAGAGGTAAAGGGAAGAGGGAGAGGGCAGAGAGAAAGGGCAGAAGGAAGAGCTAAAAGGGAGAGGAAAACGGAAAAAGGGAAAATATTAATTCTTCTGCTCCCCTGCTCCCCTGCTCCCCCGCTCCCCCGCTCCCCTGCCCCCTGCAAAGGTTGGCAATTCGCTTATAGAGTCAGCTAAACTACAGCCACGCCCGATCGGTGGCAAATATTGTGAGTTAAGAAAAGGTTGTGAGGAGTGGAAGTCAGAATCAGTCGTTTGGAGTCCATTTTTGAGCAGATGGCAGAAACTGTAATCGCTACAAGCGAGACAGTTGACCGTCTGACTGAGCGGATAGATGCTCTATCGTATCAAGCACAGGAACAAGCTAAACAAGTGCAACAGCAAGGTTATCAGATCCTAGCGTTGGGTAATGCGCTGCAAACTCTAGCGGAAAATCAAGAGCAGTCGCTAGAACAACTGGCGTATCTTACGGAAGCTTTAGAGCGCTTGATGGCGAATATGGGCGAAAACAGGAGCTAGAAAGGATTTATTTAAATTTGCTCTCAAAAACTTTGCAGAAACGCTTTAGGAGATCGGGGATGCGCTTTTCTCGGTATGCTGTCATCCTTCCGCATACTGTCGCGATCGGTTGTCTGGTTGTTAGTTGCGGTGAAAGTAAAGTTACTCAGTGCAATAAGCTCAGCAATATAATTAATCAGGCTGACGCAGTTACCAAAGATGCCAAAACAGGTAAACCGTCAGCGTTGATTAAGGCAGCTGTTGAGCTTGACAAGGTGGCTCTTAGTCTCAAAGCGATCGAAGTTAAGGATGAGAAACTACAAGGTATGCGATCGAGCTTTGCGATCGTGTATCGCGATATCAGCAAATCTTTCCGAAAAATAGCTGGTGCTATCCAAAGGCAAGATGCACAAACAATAAAGTCTGGACTTAAATTTTTGAAGCAGGCGCGGAAAAAAGATAAAGCTTTAGTCGAAGAGATAAATAGTTATTGCGCTCATAAGTAATTTCAGGCAGCCTATCCTCACAAAAACTGCTTTGTACCCTGATGAACGTATGACAAGCGATCGCATTCAAGCCACAATATTTCAGATACAAATTGTCACCTGAATGCGATATAACCTACAAATTGGCAGATGGCAAAACTTTCACTTTATAGGCACATTCTTTCGCTCTTTCTCTAGCTTCTTCGACGGTTTCACCAAGCGCCAATGCTACACCCATACGGCGATTTTTGCGAGTTGTCGGTTTACCGAATAACCTTAATTTACTTGTGGGCACTTTTAAGGCTTCATTTATTCCGGTAAAGTGAGGATTATCTCCTGTTTCGTCAGCCAAAATAACCGCAGAAGCACCGCATTTAATTAACTCTATATTCCCTATTGGCAAACCCGTAATCGCCCGGACGTGCAATTCAAATTCGGACATATTTTGGCTAATCATTGTCACCATCCCAGTGTCGTGGGGACGCGGACTGACTTCGCTGAAATAAACAGTTTGCTTTCCATTCGGATCGCCAGCAATAAATAATTCAACGCCAAAAATTCCCCAACCGCCTAAAGCTTCAGTAATTTTGTGCGCGATTTCTTGACACTGAAGGAGAGTATCTGGATTTAATATACAAGGTTGCCAAGATTCTCGATAATCACCGCTAACTTGAATATGTCCGATCGCAGGACAAAAAGACGTACCTTCGATCGATCGCACGGTTAGCAAAGTAATTTCCGTGTCGAATTCCACAAATCCTTCTACAATTACCCGTTGCTTCTGGGTGCGTCCGCCAGTTTGGGCGTATTCCCAAGCAGGTGCGATTTCATCTTCCGTGCGAATGATACTTTGACCTTTTCCAGAAGAACTCATCACTGGTTTTACCACACAAGGCAAACCCAATTGCGCGATCGCATTTCGATACTCTTCTTCTGTATCGGCGAAACGATATGGCGAAGTTCGCAAACCCAATTCTTCTGCTGCTAAGCGACGAATACCTTCGCGGTTCATCGTCAGATTGGTTGCGCGTGCGGTGGGAATCACCCGCCAACCTTCTTTTTCCAATTCGACGAGAGTTTCAGTTGCGATCGCTTCAATTTCCGGTACGATTAAATCAGGTTTCTCCAAATCCACCAAAAAGCGCAGTTTAGCATCGGAAAGCATATCGATGACGTGGGCGCGGTGGGCAACTTGCATTGCAGGCGCATTGGTGTAATAATCTGCTGCAATCACTTCCAAACCGAGTCGCATCGCTTCGATCGCAACTTCTTTACCCAATTCTCCCGCACCCAACAGGAGTAAACGTTGAACTCCCTTCTGTAAAGGCGTTCCCCAAATTTGAGGTTTCGCTTGTAGTCCTGGCATATCTATTTTAGTCAAACCTTTGATAAAACCAGCGTAACCGACTGACAGGCGGCTGATCCGTCGAATCCAAAGAAAAATGCAGTAGCGTGGGCCAGAAGGCCCGCGTCTTTTATCCAGAGGCGTGATGAAACCTTTCTATTAAACCGTCACACGGATCTATAAAACAAGGTGGCTGGACTTGCTTCATCAGCTTTAGGTAGTTACTATAGGTAGAAGTGAAAAAGATATTTGTCCCACGATCGGTACACAAGTAATTTTGTGTTTCTCCCCTAGTTGACTGACAAAGCTCTTTATGCTGGCAAGTGAAAGTTGTACCTAGAAGAACAAAACCTGCCTTTGCGGGTTACTGGTCATTTTGCGTCAGCATATGCCGACTTTGCCATATTAGCAGCGATTCCAACCGCCTTGAACTAAAGATCTGTCAGTCAACCTGGCAAAGGTATGCTATGTGTTTACCCTAGATAAAGTTATCGCACGTCATGCAAACGCCAAAAGACTCTCTTAGCCAGCACTTAGAATCTGCTCGTTCCAAAATTCTTAATTCCTACCTTACAACAATTGAAGATAGTTTTCGAGAAAACTGTCCCCTACTCAAACTCATAAATTATGGTACAGGGTCGGGAAAGACTCACCAATTGTTCCAAGCAATATATCAAACTATTCAAAAGCATTCAAATATTCAAATCATTGGGATATATGTTGCCCCCTTAAGAGAACATTTATGTGTTCCAAGTTCAGTTGCGCTTCAATATCCAAATATTCCCGTCTATAAGCTAAATTCGTTAGATATGAAAACGACGGATGAGTATATCAAATTATACAAAAAATGGATATCTACAATCCTAAAAAACAAAAAATTTTGGGAAGTCATATCAAAAGGATATTCTCATGAACAGGTTCAGGAAAGTCAACAAGAACTTAAGACATTAGAAAAGGTTATACGCCGCCTTGAATACTTTAAGGAAGCAGATTTTGGGGACGAGGAATTAAATAATTCTGTTTCTAAGAAAGCAAGATGGGAACTGAATGACTTAATTGAAAGTTTTTTACAATTTATCATTAAAGGTAAATTAACTCAAGAAACTTGGCCAAATGAATGTTTCAAATTTATGGAAATATTTTTTCCTCTCCATCTACTTCGAGAAAAATCTGGTATTTTGATGCTCACGTATGATAAATTTGAAACCTCTATTCCGTACTTTGAGCATAATGGTGAAAAATGGGTAAAGAAAAGCTTTTATCTTGATAAATACATTATTCACAAAACAAACGAATCTAGAAAATTTATCGTTGCTCTTGATGAGCAGGAAGATGGTTATCAAATTATGCTAGATGAGAAAATTGATATCATCTCTCCGCAAAAACTAGCAATCAATAATGCTCTGTCTTCTATTAACAGAGAATTTTCTACTATTTTTTCTGCCCAAAACAATGAAAATATAGATTTTTTAAATTTTATTGATAAAAATAAAGGGGCTTTTCACGAATTTCAAGAACATTTTGAAAAAAACAAACCTATAGAACAAAAACTCGAAAAATTTGCTTCCATATATCAACGGCTGACCCATAAAGAAGGAAACTCTATTAAGTTTTTAGAACAGGTAGGAAAGATTAAAAACGCCCTGAGTAAATCAATAGAAGAAATAGTTAAAACTTTAGATGATTATGATGAGAATAATTCCATTACATTGAATTTTGAAATGTTATCTAGAGTTTTTTCAAAATTCGAGAATAATAGAAGTTTGTTGATTCCCCAGAAGCTTTACAACAAAATTAGCGATGAATTGATGAGTATTTTTTCATACAACAACCTATACATATACAATATCGAACTTCTGAAAAAATTGTTTTTAACCAGACCTTCCGGTGGTCATGTTCACATCACTGAGGAGAAAGTTTCAGATAATACCTCTTTAGCAGAATTAATTTATGCCATTCTAGCTGTTCGACCACAAATCAAAAACATTAAAGATTTTCTAGCTAATGTTTTGGATGCTGAAGATTCTCAATCTCGTTCTTTAGATATTTGGTCGAAACAAATAGATAAAGTCAAGAATGCAAGCGAAGAAAGCATTTCACAAAATCAACCGCTCAGATATTTAAACCGTATCTATGTCTATGAAAGCTATAAATCAATTATCAATATTAAAGAAATTTCTCGTTATCAAAGTCCTAAAAATAACTTGATCGAGCCTGCACTTAGAGAAGTTTCTATTGGCAGTACGGCTATATTGACTTCACCCGAACAAAAGATAAAGTCCATGCTAAGTAATAATAGCAATGTGATTTTTCTTATTTCAGCTACAGGGGGAATATTTGGGGATTTGAGTAGAAGTTATGATATGCGTTATTTAGAAGACAATTTACGTAATGAAACTGGTCAAAGTGGCTTTAAAGCAATGGTTGAAGAAGAAGTATTGCTTTGTGAAGAAATCAGAGAGCAGCGTGAGGCAAAGCGGCAAATTACAGCAAATTTTTTCAAGGAAAATTTATCATCTTTCCCCAATAACCAAACTAAAGAAGTTGCAGAACGATTTGAAAAAACGATTTTTAAAGAATTTATCGATTCTTTAAAGAATGATGGTACTTGGTTTGGTATTTACAAAATACAAGAAATAAAAAATTTCATTCGTTTCTTGTTTTACCTTTTTGAAGATGACTCCATTCAAGAAACAATAGCTTTTACTCAAACTCTACGCTGGATTGAAAAATTGCTCCATTATTGTAAGGCAATCCATAATCATAACTTTGTATTTGAGGGATCTCCAGAGCATCCAAACATATATTATATCAAGCTCAACCATAAAAAATATGAGAGTAATATTCGTATTAAACTCATCTTATATAAGGCATCCTTCAATAGGCTTTACTTTGATAAAACAACTCAAAAAACATATTTAGATGAGCTTCTTGAAGAAGAAGGGCAGAAAATTTTCTTTATATCAGCTTATGAGTCAGCTTCAAAAGGAGAAATAAAATGAAAAATAAAATGATTGAAGCCTTATCAGATATATCACGAACAAACCAGTTACAGATATTACAGACACCTGAAGAAGTTGCTGAAAAAATTTTCCAATATCTCTTTAAAAAAGGTAGAGGTATTGAGCATTTTACTCTTCAATATCAGGTTGCTGAAGATTACGAAGATGAGGATTCACAAGGTAGTTTTTATAAAAAACGGCATAAATTTATTAAAACTGAGATCCAAAAACGGCTTTCTGAATCTGGGGAAAAGCTAGGATATTCAGACATTCAATATTTCCTTTCATCTGTTGACGGAAAAAAGTATGTGTTCTTTTTATCTCCCAATAAAAACCATTCGGGGTGGAGGCAGTTATTTAGCAATAGTCGAGAAAGAATTTTTAATTTAGTTTTTAAATTTTATATTCTTTCTCAAGGCTTATCTGTTGAGACAGTAAATGGTTTTGAAGAATTACTCTTAGTCCATTCCAAAAGCCTAACCAAATCGAAAGATGCTCTTTTGGTGTGGGGACAAAATTTGTTAATCAAATACAATCAATATAATGTCCTAACGCTAAACTTATCTCGAAAGAGCCGACGCTTCTTATCAACAGATCGTTACAGTACCATAGATGGTGATGTTATAGGAGAATTGTTGAGCTATAAAAATAAGAAATACTATTTTGAACGTGACCGCGATGCGCGTCGCAAAAATTCTATTTATTTTATGCGGTTTGATAAAGATAACGAAGAATTTGACAAGTTCAAAAAGACTCAACTTTATCATTACCAAAACCTCATAACAAAGCTTGAAGAGTTTTTAAATGAGTGTGATATTGCTTTTAAACCTCTTCATTTTCAGGCCGATCGCTACTTAGAACACCCTTTTATCAAAAACATCAAATCTGTAGAATCATTAGAGATTATTAATAATACTGGAGCCGATCTGAATGAAGATGACCAACAATTGCTGGAAAATTTTCTGAAACATCAAGGGGTATGTCTTCTCACATTTTATAATTCTGGAAAAACCATTAGTACCTATGAACAAGTAGAACTTGAGCGGGAGGACGATACCTGCTGGAAAATTACTGAAGTTGTTCCCTGGTCAAATATTCAACTTGATAAAGGAAAAAACCATTTAGTTTTCAATAAAATTTTGGAGGAAGAAGCTGGCTCAATGGCTTACAAGGGAAATGATAATCTCTGGTATCCATCAACAAAAATAAGTAATAAAGAGACAGTTGATTTCTATTCACAGTTAAAGAAAAGATTTAACTATTTGGAGAGAGGAGAGTTTTTTAGCACGCAGGGGATAAATGTGTCAGAATTTAAGCTTGTTGGAAATGAAGACTCTCCTTGGTCAGTTCTCAATTATACAGATAAAAAAATTGATAAAGAGGCTTTGAGCGAAAATAATAAGGACTTTACGAATGGGGAATTTTTGGATGTAGAGGCATCTATTTACTGCTATCTAAGAGGACAAGAAAATACTGAACAATGGGAAAAATTTTGTGATAAATACAAGATCAAAATTTCGCCAGAATTTCAGAAGGTCTTGATTGAACTAGGAATTAAGAACTGGATCGGGCAAAGTCTTGTAAATTCCAGCTTTGGTTTGCCCATAACTCCTCAATCATTTGCTGAAAAGGAATTCTTTACTATATATGTACGCAGTCCTAAAAACCAGGAAGCTAAAGCAGTGGCGATAGAATTTCTTTATAAAGACGCCTGCATCTATATCAAAAATGTAATGCGCGATACAAAAGAGATTAAGCAAAAATTTAGATTTTTAAGGCAAAGGAAAAATTCAGAAGATTTAATTAACGATCTACAATATTTTGTAGATGAATTAGATCGTTTGTATATTAGTTGTTACATAAGTGATTCTTTCACACCAATATTAATTGGACGCAATGGTATTCTTGAAGACTTAGAAAAGAAAAAGCTAAAAATTAACCGACAAATTCAAGGAGAGAATAGTAGTAAATTATTACCACTGGTATCATATTATAATAGTGATATTAAACCCATTAACCTAATCCAAAATATGATATGTTTGGATTTGCATAACGAAACCTTTATCCAGTATTATGTTCCGCCAGCGAAAAGTATTGAGAGTTTTATTAAGAGGGGGTTTAGAGTATATCATTTGATAGGGAAAACATATTCCGGGGAGCCAATTCCGACATCTGAACTTATCGAGCATCCCATCACAGCTTTGCATTTTAATACACTCACTCAAAATGTTTTAAAGATTAGTGATAATAGTCAATCATCCTTGCTACAAAAAGTGGCAAAAATATTAATTGAAAATTGAGAAACTCAGTCGCTTGCTGTAGTAGCGAAAATAAAGCGTCCACTAGCTAGGGTTTCTTTACCTAAGTCCTCAGAAAAAAAAGCACCTGGAATTCCAGGCGCTGTTAACCAGGGGGTGGAAAGTTGAAGATACTCCTAACCTAGAGCTTCAGCACCAGCCACAACTTCCAACAATTCTTGCGTGATTGATGCCTGCCGTGCTTTATTGTACGACAAGGTGAGCGAACCAATCAATTCGGTGGCGTTGTCGCTGGCATTGTTCATCGCCGTCATTCTAGCGGCGAGTTCGCTGGCAGCGGACTCTTGCAAGGCCCGCAACAATTGGTTATTCAGGTATAATGGCAGCAACGCATCCAGAATTTGCACCGGATCTTGCTCAAACAGCATATCTCTGGGGAAACTGCGAACTTCGGTGGTTACTTTCTGCCGCTGGACCTCAAAATCACCACCTTTCGTGGTGAGGCGGAAAATCTCATCATCTGAAGATTCCAAACCTTGAGGGTCGAGGGGAAGCAGGGTTTGAATGACAGGTCGAGAGCTGATCAGAGATACAAACTTGGTGTAAACCAACTCAACTCTATCCACCGACTCGGAGAGGAACAAAGATAGCAGTTCGTCAGCAATTTGGGAAGCTTCCGCCGCCGAGGGAATTTGTTCCAAACCGGAGAATGTAGCGCTAATAGGTTGGTTGCGACGTTGGAAATACTGGATCGCTTTGCGTCCTACCAGGATAAACTTGTAGTCGCGGCCTTCTGCTTTGAGTTCCTTGGCGCGGTTTTCGGCGCGACGGATGACGTTGGTGTTGTAAGCGCCGCACAAACCGCGATCGCCTGTAACTACCAAAATCCCTACCGATCGTACTTCTCTTTGTCTGAGCAGGGGAAGGTTCGCTTCTTCAAACCGCAAGCGAGATTGCAAACCGTAGAGAACTTGAGCCAAAGCATCGGCGAAGGGGCGAGTGGCAATTACTTGCTCTTGGGCCCGACGCACCTTAGCTGCTGCCACCAACCGCATTGCTTCTGTGATTTTTTTGGTGTTTTTGACCGACTTAATGCGATCGCGAATTATTTTTAGATTTGCCATAATCCCTTTTTAGATTTTAAATTTTAGATTTTAGATTTTGGATTTTGGATTGAATCTAAAATCCAAAATCCAAAATCCAAAATTACTTGGCTGTTGCCAGGAAGGTCTTCTTAGCTTCGACGATCGCTTCCTTCAGCAGCTTTTCTGCTTCATCACCCAGCTTCTTCTCAGTTTGAATCAGCTCGATATACTTAGGCTTGCTGGTTTTCAAATATTCCCGTAGAGACCGGGCAAAAGGAGCGACCTGTTCTACAGCCAGGTCATCCAAATAGCCATTCAAACCAGCGTACACAACTGCCACTTGCTCAGCAACTGACAGCGGCGAGTATTGCGGTTGCTTCAAGAGTTCGCGCAAGCGCTGACCCCGCGACAACTGGTCTTGAGTTGCCTTATCCAAATCGGAAGCAAACTGAGCAAAAGCTGCCAAGTCATCAAACTGAGCCAGTTCCAGCTTCAGTTTACCAGCCACCTGTTTCATGGCCTTGGTTTGAGCGGCTGAACCTACCCGCGATACGGAGATACCTGGGTTAACTGCCGGACGCAAGCCAGAGTTAAATAAGTCGGAAGTCAAGAATATCTGACCGTCGGTGATGGAAATCACGTTTGTGGGGATGTAGGCGGATACGTCACCAGCTTGAGTTTCGATGATCGGCAGTGCGGTCATACTGCCTTCGCCCAGGTCGTTACTCAACTTAGCA
The DNA here is from genome assembly GCF_041929145.1 of Aerosakkonema sp. BLCC-F183. Classification (NCBI taxonomy): domain Bacteria; kingdom Bacillati; phylum Cyanobacteriota; class Cyanophyceae; order Aerosakkonematales; family Aerosakkonemataceae; genus Aerosakkonema; species Aerosakkonema sp. BLCC-F183. The sequence goes on from NZ_JBHFNU010000079.1 coordinate 11,067, forward strand.
GCGCGTTCCAACAAACGAGAGTGGAGGTAGAACACGTCTCCAGGATAAGCTTCCCGTCCTGGCGGACGACGCAGCAGCAGCGACATTTGACGATAAGCTTGGGCTTGCTTGGACAAGTCGTCGTAAATAATCAGGGTGTGCTTGCCTTTGTACATAAAGTACTCGGCCATGCTGGCACCGGTGTAGGGAGCGAGGTATTGCAGAGTGGCGGGGTCGTTGGCGTTAGCGGCAACCACAATGGTATAATCCATTGCTCCTCTTTCTTGGAGGACGTTGACTACGTTAGCGACTGTGGAAGCTTTTTGACCGATCGCAACGTAAACGCAGATCACGTTTTCGCTCTTTTGGTTGATGATCGTGTCAACTGCGATCGAAGTTTTACCGGTTTGACGGTCGCCGATAATCAGTTCGCGCTGACCGCGACCGATGGGAATCATCGCGTCAATAGCGGTAATCCCGGTTTGCATGGGTTCGTAAACCGATCGACGAGCGACGATACCTGGTGCGGGAGATTCGATCAAGCGGCTTTCAGATGTGTGGATTTCTCCTTTACCGTCGATCGGACGACCGAGCGCATCTACCACGCGACCGACTAAAGCGTCTCCCACCGGCACCTGAGCGATTTTACCGGTCGCTTTTACCGAGCTGCCTTCTTGCAGGTTGCGACCTTCGCCCATCAATACCACACCAACGTTGTCTTCTTCCAAGTTGAGCGCGATGCCGATCGTGCCGTCTTCAAACTCTACCAGTTCGCTTGCCATTACTTTGTCCAGGCCATAAACCCGGGCAATACCGTCGCCCACTTGCAGCACGGTACCAACGTTAGAAACTTGAACTTCTGTACCGTATTGCTGAATTTGCTGGCTAATAATGCTGCTAATTTCGTCTGGTCTGATGCTGATCATTTTTGTTGTCAGTTGTTAGTAGTCAGTTGTTGCTAGTTAGTAATTGGGTAATCTCAAATTTCAGATTCCAGATTGTCGATTGCATTGCCATCTAAAATCCCAAATCTAAAATTTAAAATTGACTTATCCTGCACTCAAGCGCATTCCGATGCGACGAAGCTGTCCTCGCAAACTGGCATCCAGCACTTGCGACCCTACTTTGATGATGACACCACCAATTAAATCGCGATCGATTTCCGTCTTCAATTCAACTTGTTGGGCACCAGAGAGGTATTTTACCCGCTCGACGATCGCTTGTCGCTGTTCTTCTGAAAGTTCGACAGCTGAGGTTACTTCTGCCAACGCTGTTTGCTTAATTTGGCGCAGCAGATCTTGGAAATTTTCGCAAATTCCCTGCAAAAATATGATGCGTCGCCGATCTACGAGCAGCTTCAAAATATTCATCGTGTATGGATGAACTTGCTCGCCCACCAACTGCTGCAACACGGCTTTTTTCGCTTCTGCTTCTATGATGGGATTTGACAGAAAATCCCGCAGTTCTGGAGAGCTTTGGAGGAGACTCAACAAGCCGCTGACATCTTCTCCAATCTTATCTACTTGGTTATTGGATTGGGCGACAGACATCAACGCCTCGGCATAAGGCTCCATTACTTCAGCGCTAATTAAACTGCCTTTCACGAGCCACCTCCTACGCTGGCAATGCTGCGGTCAATTAATCTTTGTTGAGCCGATTCATCTAAAATTGATTGCAGCTGATTTTCAACTCGCTGCATAGCTAATGCTGCTACGCGCTGGCGCAGTTCTGCATTTGCTCGCTCTATTTCTGTTTGCAATTCTTGGCCAGCTGTTTTCTTTAAATTTTCCACATCTTGCACTGCCTGAGCCAGAATTGCTTCTTTGGCTTTTTGAGCGCTTTCTTCTGCTGATTTCCTAATTCTTTCTGCTTCCGCTTGCGCCTGAGCTAATTTCTGCTGTTGATCTGCTAAAGCTTCAGCGGCTTGACGTTGGCGTTGTTCTGCCTCTGTAATTGCCTCAGCAATTCTGGAGCGTCTGTCTGATAATGTTTGGGTCAATACTTTCCGCCCAAAATAAAACAGCACGCCAATCAGAATAGCAAGGTTGATCAGATTGGCTTCTAAAATATCAAAGTTTAGGCCAAAACCACCTTCTTCAGCTGCATGGGCTACCTCAGCGCCTGCCGAGTGAGCCTCTGCCGCTAGTAATAACAAAGTCCCCATGATACCGCTCCTAAAAATCCCCTTAGATCGTGACTAAGCCTTGACCGAACACGCAGGTCGAGCAGTGCTACCCACGATTTTAATGCTGGTGTCTCGCCTGCAAATCCTACTCTCTTTACTTTTCATCCTCTCGTGTTAAATAAGCCTTAGCCCAGCAGCAACTGCCGCGATCGGCTGTTTGTACAAATACAGGATAAAGTTGCACTAAATCATGATATATCTGCATAAATATCATGATTTTTGCCTGCATTTACATGGCTATTCGCACTTTTGCGGCTGAGTATTCTAATAGGAAAGCATTTTCCACTTCTAGCCTATTTTTATAGGCACAAAGGAGAAGCGAACTAGCCTTAGCTCTATCTGTTGACAAGCTCCGGCCCCAAGATTTTTTCTAGAATCTGACGACTCAGAGCATCTACTTCTTGCTCAAGTCTTTGCATCGCTGCTTGCTTTTGCTCATCTATTTCTTGCTGAGCTTGTTTTCTGCCAGCCGCAGCTTCTTCTTGAGCTTCAGCAATTTTCTGAGCGGCAATTTTCTTAGCATCGTCCTGAGCTTGAGCGATCGCATTTTGAGCTTGCCTGCGAGCATTCGCTAGCTGTTCCTCATATTGCTTGGCCAACATCTCAGCTTTAGCCAAGCGTTCGCGAGCTTCAGCTTCGTTGGTGCGGATATAGTTATCGCGATCGTCTAATGCCTTGGTCAGGGGTTTGTAGAAAATCGCGTTCAACACAACCGCCAACAGTAGAAACTGCACTGCCATCAAAGGCAACGTGGCGTCGAAGTCAAACATTTTTTACAGGATCTAACAACTACTGGACTGAAGTTAGCAATTTGGTAATTTTCTATCTCAGATTTCAGATTTCAGATTGAATTTCAATCTAAAACCTGAAATCTAAAATCTAAAATTCCCGATTTGCTAACTCAAAACTTTTCTTAAGCGAATGGGTTAGCAAACAGCAGCACCAGGGCAATTACCAGACCGTAAATGGTCAGGGATTCCATGAATGCCAGAGTTAACAGCAGAGTACCGCGAATTTTGCCTTCAGCTTCAGGTTGACGAGCAATACCTTCCACAGCTTGACCTGCCGCATTACCTTGACCGATACCAGGGCCAATAGCAGCCAAACCAATTGCCAGAGCAGCAGCTAGAACGGAAGCAGCAGCAATCAATGGATCCATGATTTTTTACTTACCTTGACTACAAAACAAACGATTTTGGGTTTTCGATTTGGTATTTCGGATTTGAGACTTTCTAGTTCATCCAAAACACCAAATTCATCAACTGAGGATATTTTGTCAGATGCGAGAAAAGGAGAATGAATAATTCTATTCTTCCTTATTTCTGCAATCTTTCCTAATGAGAATGCTCCTCATGCTCTTCACCACCATGCCCTTCCATCGCCTCATGAATGTAGGCGGCTGCTAAGGTGGCAAATACTAGGGCTTGAATTGCGCTAGTAAACAAACCTAACGCCATCACTGGCAGCGGTACAAACAGAGGAACTAGGAGTACCAGCACGGCTACCACCAGTTCATCCGCCAGAATGTTCCCGAATAGACGGAAGCTGAGGGAAAGGGGCTTGGTGAAATCTTCTAGAATCGCGATCGGCAATAAAACCGGCGTCGGCTCAATATACTTCTTAAAGTACCCTAAACCGCGCTTACTAAAACCAGCGTAAAAATACGCAAGTGAAGTTAGTAATGCCAAGGCTACTGTGGTATTGATGTCATTAGTGGGGGCAGCTAGCTCTCCTTCCGGTAACTTTATCAGCTTCCAGGGAATTAAAGCTCCCGACCAATTCGACACGAAGATAAACAAAAACAACGTGCCAATAAAGGGCACCCAAGGACGGTACTCTTTTTCTCCCAACTGGTTTTTCGCTAAATCCCGAATAAATTCCAGGGCGTATTCCATAAAATTTTGTATGCCGCTGGGAATTCTCTGGATATTTCGAGTAGCCGCTAGAGAAGCTATCACCAGCAGGCCAATCACAAACCAGGAAGTGAGAAAAACTTGCCCATGTACTTTCAGACTGCCCAATTGCCAGTAGAAGTGATGTCCTACTTCCAATGAGGCCAGTGTAAAACAATTAAAGGGATTTAAGACACTGAGCATTTTTCCGTTCAGGAAGTTTTCCCAAGATACAAGTTTGGGGATGATTCCCAGCGTATCTGACTTATTTGGGGTCAGAAGGCAGGGTTGTTCGCACTGTATAGATGATGAGCGCGGCTTTGTATGTTAGAAATCCCAAAAATATGGGGATAACGTGTAGCTGACGCCATTGAGTTGCTATTATAATCAACCCAATAAACAGGGCGAACCGAGTTTTGCTCAGACGCTGTTTCTCGTTGCCAAGTCGCTCAACATCTTTAGCCAACATTCTCAAGTAAACCACACCTGTGCACGCCCCAATCAAATAATTTAGGGCAATGTTGAGGTTGTAAAAAATCCACACAGAAATAAAAATAATCCCTGTGCAAGCTAGGGTAGCTACGAGCAACTCTTGTTGCAGGCTATAGTATTCCTGCATAGATGCGCTGGCTTTTGATTCCGGCGAATCGGGTTGCAGAACTTCCCCATTTGTGCTGGTGGGTTGATGAGATGAGTCTGACAAGGTTCGGGGACTTGCAAATCAGTCCGACAAATTGACTTGGCTTCGATCAGCCAAAACAAATCATATCACGTTGAAGTAACAATACTTAAAATAAAATTAATCTTCGAGTTGGTGATGGGTAGGGCGTCGGGAAGTCAAAAGTCAAAAGTCAAAAGTCAAAAAAGGGCGTCGGGACTAGGGCGTCGGGAAGAGGGACTAGGGGTTAGGGACTAGGGCGTCGGGAAGAGGGAGAGAGAAGAAGAGGAATTTTGACTTTTGACTTTTGACTTTTGACTTTTCAAAGTCTTCCGGCCAAGTTAGCGACGGCGGCGGCTAACTCGGCTGGTTCGACAGGCTTGGGGATGTGGATCTGGAAACCTTCTAAGAGCGATCGCGTGCGATCCTCAGCTCTAGCATAAGCGGTCAGCGCCGCAGCAGGAATGCGTCCCCCTTCTTCGGGCGCGAGCGTTCTCACTTTGCGGATTAAACTGTAGCCGTCTTCATCGGGCATCCCAATATCGCTCACGAGGATATCCGGTTTTGACTTTTGAATAAACTCGAATGCCTCCCTTGCCGATGAAGCTACGGTTACTTCAGCACCGCATTCTTCCAGTACTGTGGCTAAAAACAACCGCGTGTCGGCATCATCATCTACCACAAGTACCTGTAAAGCGTTGAGAACAGGAGGGTTATCAAAAGGGAGAACTGGTTCGACTTTAGATATTGTGTCAGTATCGCTGGTTGCGTGCAAGCGCACGGGCATAATGGGAAGTCTGACGGTGAATTTTGCTCCCATACCATCTCCTTTGCTTTCGGCATAAACTGTTCCGCCGTGCAGTTCCACCAAATGGCGTACAATAGCCAAACCGAGGCCGAGTCCGCTGTATTGCCTAGTCATCGAACTATCAGCTTGACGAAAGCGATCGAAAACGTAAGGCACAAAATCCGGGCTGATACCTTTTCCTGTATCTTTTACAGTAATTTCAACCAGAGAATTATCTCGTTTTAGTCGCACCTCAACTCGTCCGCCGTTGGGTGTAAATTTAATCGCATTCGATAATAAGTTCCAAATTACCTGCTGCAAGCGGTCTGAATCGCCGGCAACCAAGCCAGTTGTAGGATCGAGAACGCGCTCCAGTAAAATTTCCTTAGCTTCAGCTGCTGGGCGTACCGTATCCAGAACCGATCCGATAATCGCAGTAAGTTCGACCGGACGGACATTTAAACGCAGCTTACCCTGAATAATCCGCGAAACATCCAGCAAGTCGTCAACCAATTGTGCCTGTGTTCTGGCAGTGCGTTCGATAATATCTATCGCCTTTTTTGTGGTTGACTCGTCAAACCTGCGGCTGTTGAGCAACTGAGCCCATCCCAGCATAGCATTTAGCGGCGATCGCAATTCGTGAGAAAGCGTGGCCAAAAACTCATCCTTCATCCGGTTTGCAGCTTCTGCTTCAGCGCGTGCCTGCTGTTCGCGGGCAAGCAACAGGGCGCGTTCGTCTTCAGCTCGTTTGCGTTCGGTAAAATCGCGCATAATTTTGGCAAAACCGCGCAACTGTCCGGTTTCATCTCGTAAAGGCGTGGCAATGCCACTCGCCCAAAAACGGTTGCGGTCTTTCCGCAAGTGCCAGCGTTCGTCCTCGGCCCGACCTTCCCTAATTGCTTTTTCCAGCTCGTGCTTGTCCGCGCCGCTTTTGAGGTCTTCAGGTGTAAAAATAATCGAGCCAGATTTTCCTAAAATTTCTGCTTCTTTATAACCTAATATACGTTCTGCACCAGCACTCCATCTAGTAACGCAGCCGTCGGTATCCAGGAAGAAAATAGCGTAATCTTCTACATTTTCCAACAACATCCGAAATCGTTCTTCGCTTGATTTGAGGGCTGATTCGGCGCGAATTCGCTGGGTGATATCAGCCACAATATACACAGCACCTTTAAAAGCTTTTAATCGATCGAATACTGGATCTGCGGTTATGGAAAACCATCGCTCTTGAAACTCTACCTGTGCGTTCTCTCGGCACCGAGTTTGTCGAACGCGAGTGAAGGGAGTTTCTGCCATACTTCCCAGGATACTCTCCAATATTTCTTGATGGAAGCGATCGCTAATTTCGGTTTCCGGTTTTCCCAAAAGCTGGGCCATCGCTTTGTTGCAGCGCAGCACTTTTCCTTCCGCATCCAGCAAACAAACTCCATCGCTAATGGCATCAAAAGTAGTTTGCCATTCTTTCGCCAAAGCCAATGCTGACTCCTCTGCCTCTCGGATACGGAGCAATGCTTTAATGGTAGCTAGCAATTCGATCGGCTCTACCGGCTGAGCTAGATAACCATCTGCACCGCCTTCTAAACCTTGTGCCTTATCCTCGCTTTTCACAAAGCTAGCAGATAGATGCAGCACCGGAATAAAAGATGTGGCAGGATTAGTTTTGATCCGGCGGCAGACTTCAAATCCGTCTATATCTGGAAGCCTCACATCAAGAATAACTAAGTCGGGTTGCTGCTCTCCTACTGAGCGCAGTGCAGATGCTCCCGTGCCAGCTTCTTCTACCTCAAATCCAGCACTGCGAAGGGTTCGAGCAACTACATAACGATTGGTTTCGTTATCATCTACGTGCAATATTTTAATTTGATGATTCTGAGGCATAATCGTATTGGTAATTGGCAATTTGGGTAAAAGCAATCATTTAAAATTTGGCGTTTTTATTTGCGGTTATATCTCGCTCGTCATGACTAAATTTAATTATTATTTTCCCCAATTTAATAACTATTTACTACTATTCCAGCCAAAATAAGTGCTTCTCGGAAAGAAGCGATTGTCTGTTCGTGGCATAAATTTTCTTTGGATAAAATTGCTATTACACGACTTTCTAAATAACTTATTTCTTCTTCAACGAGATGTTTGGAAGTATTAATAATTACAGGAATATTTTTGGTGGCGGGATTGCTTTTTAGTTGCTCTAGAACCTCAAAACCGTTCATGTCTGGCATCACCAAATCTAGAAAAATGCAAGCGGGATGTTCCACTTGCGCCAGATGGATGCCACTAGAACCCGAATCTGCTTCAATGACGAGCGGAAATGGTAAGCTCGGTAGTTCAGTTAGCGAAAGACACCCTACAGATTGTGAACTGGGATAACTATCAACTAAAACCTCGTAATTTGCTACTGTTCCATCTCTAACTGCTTCGTGCAAAATTTCCTTGAGGAGATAGCGGGCTATTTCATTATCATCAACAACTAACAACTTCTGCTGTTTATCGGCTTTGATCAGAGCGTTTATTTTGTTCAAAAGCGACAGACGCTCCACTGGTTTTTTCAGGAACGCATCTGCTCCTAAACCTAGAGATTTACGCTCGTTATCAACAACTGTGATCGCACAAATTGGGATATCTTGAGTTGCTGATTTGCTCTTGATTTCTGAGATGAAATCCCAGGCATTTTCTTCTTTTAAGAGTATATCCAAAATTACGGCTTTGGGTTTAAAAAATTTAAGTGCTTGTCGTGCTTCTTTAAGCGATTGCGCTGCCATAAGTTGGTAAATAGATTTTTCAAAATACTTTTGATAAGTAAAAAGTGTTTCTTCGTTATCTTCGATCGCCAATATAGGTTCGCGCATCGAATTTAATTGCCAATTCGTATTTGCTGCTGACTCTCTTTCTGTCACATTTCCGTAAACCAGAGGTATCGTAGCGAAAAATATGGAACCTACACCGACTTCGCTCTCGACCGATACACTACCTCCCAATAATTCAGCTAATCTGCGCGATAGCGATAGTCCGAGACCAGTTCCTTTAACGTGTTTTTGAATGTAAGAATCTACTTGAATAAATTCCTCAAAAATTCGCTCTCGATCTTTGGGCGCAATTCCAATACCGGTATCTGCTACAGAAAATACTACATTATTGCCATTTCTAAGTGCTTTAACGATCACTTCACCTTTTTCGGTATATTTCAGGGCATTAGAAATAAAATTTCTGAGAATTTGGGCTACTTTCGCTTCATCGGTGTGAAGGGTAGGAATATCCGTCGGTTCTTCAATTATTAACGAAATAGAAGAATTATAACTCAGAAGAGGACGCAACATTCCCCGTAAAGTTGCGAATAAATCCCTTACCTCAAATTCACTCGTATGAACGACAATCTTCCCAGCTTCTACTTTGGCCAAATCCAATAAATCGTTAACTAAATCTAAGAGACTTTCTGCTGACTTGCGGATGAATATGACCTGTTTTTCTTGTTCGGCAGATAATTCACCATCTAACCGATCGAGCAGCATCCTAGACAGAGATAATATCGAATTAAGCGGTGTACGAAACTCGTGGCTCATGTTCGACAAAAAGTGTGTTTTGAGTTCGTTTGCTCGCTGTAAAAATTCGGCTTTTTCATCTAACTCTGCATACAGAGCAACAACACCGCGATTGGTGTCTTCCAATTCCCGGTTGATCTGATTTAACTCTTCTTGACGCTTTCTTAATTCTTCTAAAGTCCGAATCAATTCTTGATTTTGGCGCTTAATTTCTTCAAATAGTTGGCTCGTGGGGCGGCTTAAAAATTTTGTTTCTCCAGAAATAGAAAATGAATTGTCTGGATATTTTATGGCTAATTGCTGAGTAATTTCCGCCAAGCGTTTGGCTGTAAGTATAGCGGCTCGTTTTGGTAAATTCTTGCCCATCACCACTTTAGTGCCATCATCGGGCGAAGATGCGATCTCAAAGCGATCCATTAACCGCTTGCTGCCAACTATCCCCAATCCCATACCTGTTTGAGATTTGTAGTTTCCGTCTAAAATTTGTTTAATGTTGGCGATGCCAGTGCCTTTATCTTCAACAGAAATCAGTAGCACCTGCTCGCAGTTTGGCAATGTTTTTAAGCCTTCTGGACTGACTTTTGGGGCGGCAATATTCGAGCCAGCCTCAGAAGTATCTTGACAAGAGGCAACTATTGAAGGCGCATGACCATTCATCCAAAATTTAACCTTTCCGCCCTTGGCGTATTGAAAAGAGTTGCGGGCAATTTCGGATACTGCGGTGGCAATGCGCGTCTGATCTTGGGAGTCAAATCCCAAAGCTTGTGCAATGTCTCGTGCCAGCTGACGTGACATTACGACATCTTGTTCCGAGTGTATTTCTATACTTAGGAGAGTAGTCATTGCTGGGATAGATTTCAGATTTAGGGTTTTAGATTTCTAATTGAGAAATTAAATTGGCAATCTAAAATCTGAAATTTAGAATTAATTTAATTCTCTTTGGCGATTAGCACTGTTACATCGTCGCGCCCCCGGTTGAAATCGCGGTACAAAACTCCGGCGATCGAACTGGGATGTTTCGCTACTAAACCAGGATAGCGATCTAAACGCCACTGTGTCCCTAAACCATCGGAGTGCATCAGTAAAAGCCCTCCTTTTGGCCACTGATAGACAAACTCTTGTATTTTGCGAACTTCGTGTCCGACCGTACCGTTGTGGGAAACCATACTGTAGCGACCAGAATCAGAAATAACGCTGGCAGAGATGTTGCCAACGCCTGCAAAGCGGAGGCTTTGTTCTGCCAAATCCAGTTGAGCGATCGCAATTGCAGCGCCCCGCGTACTTTTGAGGGCTTGATGAGCGGCTTCTATAACTGCTGCCGGACTTTTATCGGCATTTTCTCGAAAGATTTCGATCGCTTTTAAAGATGCCTGGGCTGCCATAGGGCCGTGGCCCAAACCATCCGAGACTAACAGCAGAGTGCGATCTTCGTATTGTTCGATCGCCCAAGCATCACCGGAAACCTCCTCACCTGTTTTTGGCAGACAAACTAGACCTATTTCTATATTGCTGTTTGATGAGCTAGTAGGTATCGGCGTTGCCCACAGCTGACTTAATAAAACCGTGCCGTTCTGGGGAACAGAATGAATATCAAAAAAAGCAGAAAGGCGACTAATTGCCCCCAAACCGTTGCCAGGAGTGCCTGCCGTCGAATACCCGTCCCGCAGGCACTGCCCGACATCAAGCATTCCCGGCCCTTTATCCAGGGCTAAAATTTCGATACCGACAATGTTATTTTTTGTGAGGGAACGCAGCAGCAACTGACCTTCCCTAGCGTGGCGAACCAAATTATTGGCTATCTCGGTAACTACGATACCGACTTTTCCTCTTTCGGTTTCGTTAAAACCGAGACGACTGGCTAAACTCATAGCTATCCGTCGCGCATCACCAGCCTGACTGGGCTCTACGATCGGCAAAGCGACGCTATCGCTCATCAAAACTCCTGGGTCTCTTCACCCCGCCATTCTATGGCGGCTTTACAATTGATTATTTCCACTTTGTAATGGTAATGCGGGTGCCTTCTCCCACACGGGAAAAGATATCGAATTCGTTGACTAGCCGCTTGGAACCGCTTAACCCCATACCCAGTCCGCCTCCGGTCGTGAAGCCGTCTTTGAGCGCCAGTTCGATATCGGGAATACCTGGCCCGGAGTCTTCAAAAGTCAGGCGCAGACCGCGACGGTTTCCTTGTTGCAGCGCTTCCAGTTTAACGGTTCCCCCACCACCATAGTCGAGCGTGTTGCGTGCCAGTTCGCTTGCTGCCGTGACGATCTTAGTCTGGTCTACAAGGCTGAAACCTAATTCCACAGCCCATTTCCGCACAGCTTGCCTTACCAGCACGATATCTGAGGAGGAGTTGATGCCCATAACTTCATGCCCCTGCATCACCATTTATGCTTCCCCCTTGAGAATCTCCTAACGATGCTCGCAGGAGAGCCATACCTTTTTCAACGTTTAAGGCGGTGCGAATGCCTTTGAGGGAGAGCCCCAATTCCACTAGAGTAATGGCTACGGCTGGCTGCATTCCGACAACGACCGTTTCCGCATCGAGTATGCGGGACATTTTGGCAATGTTTCCCAGTACTCGCCCAATGAACGAATCGACGATCTCCAGTGCCGAAATATCGATCAGTACACCGCGAGCGTTTGTCTGGGTGATGCGGTTAGTTAGGTCGTCCTGTAAAGTCATCGCTAGGCGATCGTGCATATCTACCTGAATGGTCACAAGGAGAAATTCGCCCATTTGCAGTATGGGGATGCGTTCCATAATACTTTTTTACTCCTCAAATAGCGGACTGTTAGCGTCCGATCGCAATTCCCGATCGCTTTAAAGCTAGGGCAAAAGCATCGGCTAGCGTCCCCTTAGTCGTTATATCCGCTAAATCTACACCCAAGTAGACAATAGTTTGGGCGATTTGAGGGCGAATACCGCTGATAATGCAATCAGCCCCCATCAGACGAGCCGCAGTTACTGTTTTTAATAAGTGCTGGGCCGTCAGCGTATCGACTGTTGGTACTCCCGTAATATCAATGATGGCAACTTGCGAACCGGTCTCGACAATTTTCTCTAAGAGAGATTCCATCACAATTTGGGTGCGGGCGCTGTCGAGGGTGCCGACGATCGGTAAAGCTAAAATGCCTTCCCACAGCTTCACGACTGGCGTTGAGAGTTCCAATAACTCTTCTTGCTGGCGCAGGATCACCTCTTCGCGGCTTTTCTGATAAATCTCGGTTGTCCACAGACCCAGTTTGTCTAAGAGGTTCGTAGCAGACAGAATTTCTTCGACAAGCATTTCGTTATCCTGGAGTTCCTGACGCAGGCGCTGGAACAAGGGCTGCTTCAACGAGAATACAAAACTGGCTGTTTCTGTTGGCGTCCAGCCTTTCTGAGAGCGCGATCTCGAAATACCCGCCAGCATGTCCCTCACGCCACGCCACTCAGCCGATTGGATGTCGGTTAAGTTGCCTCGGAAGACAGCCTCTGCAAACAAGTCGAGGAATTCTTTGCACTCTTCGCGCAGTTCGCTTTCCCTAAACAAGTCTTTGCGGATACCTGAAGTCTTTTGCTCTTTCAGCCACTCTGCCAACAGTTCGGCTTCGTGATTTTTCAGAATTTCTGAGATTTTGCTCTGTGTGTTTAAGTTCATTGGCATTCAAAACTCAGTGGGAGCAGGTTTTGTTGTTAGTTCTTTTGTTTCCATTACAAGTTTATCTGCTAGCCGTTTAATTTTGATGTTTGCACTGATGGGGCGAGGGCTCGATCGTTTTCCCCAAACACTAGACAAATAAAAATTTGATGTTAACCATACAACGTGCGATCGAGCAATCCCTATTGCTATGACACTCGACTTGGCACTGGCAGAACATTTCGCCGATACAAAGCTTCTTTTGGTAGCGACACAGCATCAATCCTTTCAAAATATGGACGGTTTGGGCGAAACTCAGAATCGGTGCGATCGTATGCCAGCGGTGTTTCCTGACAGTCTGGAAGGTAAGCCCTGTAGTATCGAAAGGTGGCATCTAAAAAGCCGAATTTATCTGGCATCGTTTCAAACGACATTCGCATTTCTTCTTCAGTTACCTGTCTGAACGTGCTACAAAACAAGTGTCTATACCATGATGGGATAGGGCTACTAGGATAAACACATTCTTGAACTATTTCTATATGTTATCCAAATCTATGAAAATCCTCCGAAATAGTGTTTTTGAGTAATCGATATCTTCTCGATGTGTCAGAACATATCGATGTATCCTCAATGCTCATACTTTAGTAGTTAACTTGCTGTCAGATCTCCTATCGTGTAGGTAGTTTCTGTTATTGTGTTTGAGTTAATATTTTTACTTCCCTGGTGTTAGTAAAATCAATTGTTGAGATAGGAGCGATCGCACTTCTTCCACCCCCAATTTTACCTCTGCCAAAATCTCTCCCACTGTTCTTGTGGGATGGGCATCTTGCCCGTTTTTATGTTTGGAATTATCATCGCAAGCTTGCAAAAATTCCAACTCAGTTTCTGACAAATTTACAATTTCATAATCGTAATTAAACAAACACCGACTCGGCCATCCATCCATACAAGGATTGCGTTCTGGAATCGCCGCCAATAACGCATCATCCGATGACCAATTTGCTTTAGGTAAAGGCGGACGTGCCAGGAAAAATTCGTAATGCGTGATATTTGCCGGATCTAATAATTCAATTAATCGATAACGTTCGCGATCGCTCAATCCTTCCGCCCGTTTCATTAACTCTGTATTTTTCCCCAAAAGTCTCTCCAACTGCCAAGTTTTCGGGTTAGAAAATCCGACAAAATCTAACCCGGACGCATCAATTAATTCAAATAAACTATCGATGTTGTAATCAATCTCTTGGGGATGAACGTACATATCGGCAAAACTTTCATCGCGCTGATTTTCCAAAGACCATCTTTCTTTTTCGCGCTTGACAAGACGGTTATTTTCTGGTAATGCAGCGAATATTTGTCGTCCCACTCGAACGCCATCGCGGTAATCTTGTGGCCCAGGCGTCCCCGCCGGCGATCGGCCCTGAAGGAGAGCGATCGCCTTCTGCATCAGCTGAATTTCCCAACGTCCCAGTTCTGCATAGACAAAAATGTGCATCAGTCCCCCTGGCGCTAACTTCGCCGCCAAAGACTGAATACCCCGCTGTGGATCGGGCAAGTGGTGCAGGACTCCCACACAGTTGATCAGGTCAAACTGACCGGGGAGTTGTCCCGCATCGTACAAACTGAGGTGATGGAACTCCACACGATTTGCACCCGATCGCTGACAGCGCTCTTTTGCTACCGCCAAAGCACCACCGCTCAAATCGATACCCACAACTTCAGCTTTGGGATTGAGGTGTACCAGGTACTCAGTCCCCACCCCCGTACCGCATCCAGCATCCAAAATGCGGATCTCCTGCGTCTGAGGTTTTTGCCCCGTGCAAAAGTTATAGGCGGAAAGCCAATTCCAACGCCAGTTATAGCCGGGGGGCGGATTATCCAGCAGCGGTTCTGGCGGAAAGGGATATGTATCGTAAAGACGCTCAACGGCGGAAGTAATATCTTGCATTTTTTTAGGGGCTGGGGGTTAGGGATTAGGGATTAGGGGTTAGGGGTTAGGGCTTAGGGCTTAGGGGAAGAGAGAAGAGGGAAGAGGGAAGAGGAATTTTGACTTTTGACTTTTGACTTTTGACTTTTAGCTCCCCCACTCGCTTGTAACAAAACTTATCAAGTCTCTCAGCTACTTTGTCGCAATCCAGTATGATTACGGAATACACAGCCGATGAGGGTTATACACATTTCTTAATAAATGAGTGTGACAAGCCCGAAACATTCTAATCTAAAGACTGGGCTGATTAACCCCAGGCAGTCGTGATGGCATCCTTTCTAAGCCTTCTTTCGCAGGCGAAATTGGATTGGGTCGAACTGCTAAGCGGCACCCCGGTCGGGTATAAGACGATAACGATTCTATAGGGAGCTTTAGAGAACCGATGAGTGTCAAAGCAAGTGGTGGAAGCTCAGTTGCGCGTCCGCAACTATATCAAACCTTACCAGTTGCAACCATTTCCCAAGCGGAACAACAAGACCGCTTCTTGGAAAGCGGGGAATTGAACGAACTGGCGAACTATTTCAGCTCGGGCGCTAAGCGTCTGGAGATTGCTGGCACGCTGACCCAGAACTCAGATTTGATCGTGTCCCGTGCCGCCAACCGGATTTTTGTTGGTGGTTCGCCGATGGCTTTCTTGGAAAAGCCAAAAGAACCAGCAATGAGTATGGTTGGGGCAGGGGGAGACGTAAAGGAATCGATGAAGCTGGGAACGGCGACATATGTAGAAACTAGCGGTGGCTTCTTTGAAGGATTGCGATCGCTATTTAGTGCTTCTGGTGGCGGACCAGTTCCCCCAGGTTTCCGACCGATCAACGTTTCCCGCTATGGCCCCAGCAATATGCAGAAATCGCTGCGGGACTTATCGTGGTTTTTGCGCTATGCCACTTATGCGATCGTCGCAGGTGACCCCAACATCATCGCTGTCAACACGCGGGGATTGCGGGAAATAATTGAAAATGCTTGCTCCGGAGAAGCCACCCTCGTAGCGCTGCAAGAAATGAAAGCGGCGGCGTTGGGTTATTTCCGACAAGATCCGGTCGGGGCAAATATTGTTACCCAGTACATGGACGTTCTGATTACAGAATTTAAAGCCCCAACTCCATCTGACAAACTGCGGCAACGTCCTTCTGGCGACCAACAAGGTTTGCAGCTGCCCCAAATTTACTTTAATGCGGCAGAGCGGCGTCCCAAATTCGTAATGAAACCGGGACTTTCCGCCAAAGAAAAGCAGGAAGTTGTTAAAGCTGCTTATCGGCAAGTATTTGAGCGGGATATCACCCGCGCCTATTCCTTGGGAATTTCCGATTTGGAATCCAAGGTTAAGAACGGTAACATTTCCATGAAGGAATTTATCCGCCGCTTGGGTAAATCTCCCTTGTATCGGAAAAACTTCTTCGAGCCCTACATAAACAGTAGGGCCCTGGAACTGGCCTTCCGGCATATCTTGGGACGCGGGCCTTCCAGCCGCGAAGAAGTGCAAAAATACTTTGCGATCGTATCTCAAAAAGGTCTACCCGGTCTGATTGACGCTTTGGTAGATTCCCAGGAATACTCCGACTACTTCGGCGAAGAAACCGTACCCTACATCCGGGGATTGGGTCAAGAAGCCCAAGAATGCCGCAACTGGGGGCCGCAGCAAGACTTGTTTAACTACAGTGCGCCCTTCCGTAAAGTACCGCAATTCATCACCACCTTTGCGGCATACGATCGGCCACTGCCCGACCAACACCCCTACGGTTCCGGTAACGACCCGCTGGAAATTCAGTTTGGCGCAATCTTCCCGAAAGAAACGCGCAACCCCAGCACTAGACCGGCACCTTTTGGTAAAGATACCCGTCGCATCCTGATTCGTCGCGGCCCAGGGATTAACAACCAAGTCAGCAATCCCGCAGCGCGGGGTGTGGCTCCCGGTTCTCTTGGCCCCAAAGTGTTCAAACTGGATCAAATTCCCAGCTTTACGGGTGGCAAATTCGGGAAGCGTACCGTATCAACCCAAGGTGTGAGTGTCAAGTTCTCCGAAAGCTCGACCCAAGCGCTCATTCGTGCCTGCTACCTACAAGTATTCGGGCGGGATGTGTATGAAGGACAGCGCCTGAAAGTGCAGGAAATCAAGCTGGAAAACGGCGAGATTACCGTGCGGGAGTTTATCCGCGCCTTGGCGAAGTCAGACTTGTTCCGCAAGCTGTACTGGACACCATTCTACGTTTGTAAGGCGATCGAATACATCCACCGTCGGTTGTTGGGTCGTCCTACCTACGGGCGTCAAGAAAACAACAAATACTTTGATATTTGTGCCAAAAAAGGCTTATACGCTCTGATCGATGCCATTATCGACAGCCCAGAGTACGGCGAGTCGTTTGGAGAAGACACAGTTCCCTACGAACGCTACATTACTCCGGCAGGTTTAGCTCAACGCAGTCTCCGCGTTGGCAGCATCGGCGAGACAGGTGCCAGAGTCGATAAGGAAGAAACGCCGCTATTTGTCGAACTCGGTCAAGTCACCGAAATGCGGACAGAACCAGATATTCAGTTCCGCATTAACCAAGGCGTCAGCAAGAAACGCGATCAAACCAAAGTCTTCAAGCTGACAGACACCAGCGACAAGAAGGCTGTAGAAACGCTGATTCGCGCTGCTTATCGACAAATCTTCGAGCGCGATGTGGAACCCTACATCGTGAAGAATGAATTCACCGCTCTGGAAAGCAAACTGGGTAACGGTGAAATCAACCTCAAAGAATTTATCACTGGCTTGGGTGAGTCTGGGCTTTACATCAAAGAGTTCTACACCCCATATCCCAATACCAAGGTAATCGAACTCGGCACCAAGCACTTCTTAGGACGGGCTCCTCTGGATCAAGCAGAAATTCGCAAGTACAACCAGATTCTCGCTTCTGGCGGTATCCGCGCTTTTATCGGTGCGATGGTGAATAGCGCCGAATACGCTCAGGCGTTCGGTGAAGATACGGTTCCTTACAATCGTTTCTTGACCCTGCCGGCAGCTAACTTCCCGAATAGCCAAAAACTGTACAACCAGTTGACCAAGCAAAGCGAGGAGGTAGTAGTACCCAGCTTCTCTACAACGAAGCCTCGTATGGACAGCACCAAGATGCCGTTGATGAGCAAAGCAATGGCAGACTTGGCGCGGAGAGCATTGGCGATGGACAAGAGCAAGCCACTGTTTATCGAGTTGGGACGCTCCTTCAGCAACGGTCAAGGGCAATCTGTGGAAGTGGGTGTCGGTACTACCCGCCGCAAACCAGCGCGGATTTATCGCCTGACCCCTGGTGCTAATCAAGCTGAAACAGCTCTGGTTATCAACGCCGCGTACTGTCAGGTGATGGATGTCTTCAGCGGTCAAGTGCCCAACGAGTTCCGTCGTTCTGACTTGGAAAGCAAACTCCGCAACGGTGAAATTTCTGTGCGCGAGTTTGTGCGCTTCTTGGCGGGTTCGGAGATCTATCGCCGTCGTTTCTACACGCCATATCCCAACACTAAGGTGATTGAGTTCTTGTTCCGGCATCTGTTGGGCCGCGCACCGGCTACTCAGTCGGAAATCCGTCAGTACAACCGCATTCTGGCCGAGAAAGGGCTGAAGGCGGCTGTGGAAGCTGTCGTTGATAGTCCGGAGTATGCCCAGTACTTTGGTGAGGATGTGGTTCCTTACCCGCGCTTCCCATCTCTGCCGGCGGGCAACTACCTGGGCAGCGTCAAAGCTGCTTCGGATTTGGTCAAGCAGCCTTGGTCTAGTCTGTCGCCCTCCTATCTTGGCGGTCGCTTCTAGGTAGGGAGAGGGAAGAGGGAAGAAAATTTCAGATTTTAGATTTAAAAGGGAAGATTTTGATAAATCTGAAATCTGAAATTTGAAATCTTCCGCTCCCCCACTCCCCCTTTCTCCTTGTCTGCCAAAAATTAATCCGCCTTATCTTCTAATTTTGGAGATAAGGCGATTTCCTATTGCTTATCATTTGCCAAGCGCCAGGTAAACATGAGGAGATTTATTACAAAGTATTAAGAGGAGAGTCAAAATGTGAACGTAATGTCGCAAAATATTTGCGAAGGTAGCTGTGTTTCAAATCAGATGTCGTTCTGATAACCTAAAAAACTTGAAGAATGCTGAAGCTCTGCTCAGAATGAATGCGATCGAACATTGTTCTGAGAATTGAGTGTAAATGCTTCGAGAATTCAAGTAAGCTACACAGTGGGTGTGTGTAAAGACGCGATCGCGACCAAAGCACACACAATCGATGCAAACGCCAGTTTAATCACATCTGGTTACATCTTTTTTGGAGGATTCCGTTAATGAGTATCGTCACGAAATCCATCGTGAATGCAGATGCTGAGGCTCGCTATCTCAGCCCCGGCGAACTGGATCGGATCAAGAGCTTCGTAACGAGCGGTGAGCGTCGTCTACGCATCGCCCAAACTTTGACCGACTCTCGCGAACGCATCGTTAAGCAAGCTGGCGATCAACTGTTCCAAAAGCGCCCTGATGTAGTTTCTCCCGGTGGCAACGCCTACGGTGAAGAAATGACCGCTACCTGCCTGCGCGACCTAGACTACTATCTGCGCCTGGTTACTTACGGAATCGTAGCTGGCGATGTCACCCCAATCGAAGAAATCGGTTTGGTGGGCGTTCGCGAAATGTACAATTCTCTGGGCACCCCCATTCCTGCCGTAGCTGAAGGCATTCGTGCTATGAAGAACGTTGCCGCCTCTTTGCTGTCTGCTGAAGACGCATCTGAAGCTGGCTCCTACTTCGACTACGTGATCGGTGCGATGCAGTAGGACGAGTGTCCTCTGGAAAGCACTCAATTAAAAATTCCCAGATTAGGTGACTTAAGGAAGCAAAAAGATGCAAGACGCGATTACCGCTGTTATCAACTCCTCTGACGTTCAAGGTAAGTACCTGGACACCGGTGCTTTAGAAAAGCTCAAAGGCTATTTCCAAACCGGCGAATTGCGGGTACGCGCTGCTACCACTATCGCTGCTAACGCCGCTGCGATCGTTAAGGAAGCAGTAGCTAAGTCCCTGCTGTACTCGGATATCACCCGTCCCGGTGGCAATATGTACACCACCCGTCGCTATGCTGCTTGCATCCGCGACTTGGACTACTACCTCCGCTATGCTACCTATGCGATGTTGGCTGGCGACCCCTCCATCCTCGATGAGCGCGTACTCAACGGTTTGAAGGAAACCTACAACTCCTTGGGCGTTCCCGTATCCGCTACCGTTCAAGCTATCCAAGCTATGAAGGAAGTTACCGCTAGCCTCGTAGGTGCTGATGCCGGTAAAGAAATGGGCGTTTACTTCGACTACATCTCCTCTGGCTTGAGCTAGAAAAGGCGAAAGTGAAAAGTGAAAGGCCAAATGACTTTTAACTTTTGAATGCCTGACTTTTGACTTTCACATGGTCTGGGAAGTCAGGAGTCAATGCTAGAGCGTTATATATTTGTCTAATTGACTGGATAAGTTTTAGCGGCTAGTATTTACTCTTGACTCCCAGACCTTGGTTTATCATCATCACTTCAAACGTCGATCGGATGCCAGGAGAAATTAACTCATGCGGATGTTCAAAATAACTGCTTGCGTTCCCAGCCAAACTAGAATTCGCACTCAACGGGAACTGCAAAACACATATTTTACGAAGCTAGTGCCGTATGACAACTGGTTTCGCGAACAGCAACGGATTATGAAAATGGGCGGCAAAATCGTCAAAGTTGAACTGGCGACTGGCAAGCCTGGTGCTAATACAGGATTGCTGTAATTCTGGAAAAAACCTTTACAAACTTCGCGAAATAAAATCGTCCCGTTGTGAAGATTGGGAGATTCAAAAAAAGCCGCCTGCGAATACATGGCTTGCAGTCATGCGATCGCAGGCGGCAAAGTTTTTTTAATTTTTGTAAAGTTAATGCAGAGTGGGCGGCAAAATACGATAAGGGTAAAAACACTATTTTTGGCGATCGCCCCAGTTTATGCGATCGCGATTTAGTAAACCTAATATATTGCGTAGTGGTAGGATCGACCTTTTGGCAGTTAACTTACGTCACCTAATACCTTTCTTTGATGGCGATCGAGAAGAATGGGGAATACAAGCCAGATTGTTGCGTTGGCTGACATTCCTATGGCTGTTTATGGGAATTGTGGTCTTGTTCTCAGCATCTTACCCTGTAGGCGATGCCTATTACGGAGACGGACTGTACTACGTTAAGCGCCAACTCATCTCTATTTTGATGGGCATGGTGGGGTTTAACCTGATCGTGCGTTTCCCACTCCGCTACATCTTGGGAATGGCGCACTGGTTTGTAGTGTTGCTGTTGGGATTAATTCTGGTAACTTTGATTCCAGGTCTGGGAACCACAACCAATGGTGCCACGCGCTGGCTGGCTTTGGGGCCAATGCCGATTCAACCCTCCGAGCTGATTAAGCCTTTTTTGGTGTTACAAAGTGCGCGGATATTCGGTCAATGGGATCGGCTGAGATGGAAAGTGCGTCTGACTTGGCTGTTTATTTTCTCTCTCGTACTTTTGGGAATTTTGTTGCAGCCTAACTTAAGTACGACGGCGTTTTGCGGTATGACGATTTGGCTGATCGCTTTAGCCGCCGGCTTACCTTATATTCAACTGGGGGCAACCGCTTTCGCTGGTTTGCTCTTGGGTATTATCAGTATTACCAGAAATGAATATCAGCAAAAGCGGATCATGTCTTTTCTGAATCCGTGGGCCGATCCGATGAAGACCGGTTATCAGTTGGTTCAAAGTCTGTTAGCAGTAGGTTCGGGTGGGGTTTGGGGCACTGGATACGGGCTGTCTCAGCAAAAGTTATTTTATCTGCCGATTCAGTACACCGATTTTATCTTTGCCGTATTTGCAGAAGAGTTTGGCTTTATGGGCAGCATGGTGCTGTTTCTGCTGCTTTTTGCTTATGGGACAATGGCTTTGATTGTGTCGATGAAGACTCAAAATGTCGTTCATCGACTGGTAGCGATCGGCGTCATGATTTTGTTAGTGGGACAGTCGCTAATGAATATTGCTGTGGCGACGGGTGCGCTACCGACAACGGGTTTGCCTTTGCCTTTGTTCAGCTACGGCGGTAATTCCATGATTGCGAGTTTGCTGGCAGCTGGATTGTTGATTCGCGTGGCCAGAGAGAGTAGCGAAGCAGAGGTGGTGTCTCTGGAAGAGAAGCGATCGGCTGTGAAACGGGGACGACCCAGAAGCAATTAAAAATTCTCAATCGAGTTCGATCGCTGTTTGTAGTTATTATACTACAATAATACAAGAAAAGCCAACTTGTCTGGACTTTGATAATGCCAGAAAAATTCGATCGGCCCAAAGACACCGATGCTGTACTTGGCGGACATTCTCCACCCCCGCTCACTGGTGTAGTACTGGGAGGATTAAGCGGAGTCAAGTGGAGGCTGACAAGTACATTAGTAGAGCAGCGTATGCAGGGACTTTATGAGGCTCTAAACTATGGCGATGCAGGTTTCGATCTGATAATTCAGGCATTATTCGATGAAGCCGAACAAGTACAAGAATTTGCCTCCTATCTGCTAGGAGAATGGCAGCAACTCGCCTTACTTGAAAAGGGTGTTGCGATTTGGAATAGATGGAGGAGGTTGCATATACTCAAGGGGCATCTCGATGCCGACCTTCGCGGAGTTAACTTGAGCGGGATGAACCTCAAAAGGGCTAATTTTAGACAGTGTAACCTCACGGGAGCTAACTTCAGCGGCGCAGATCTTAGCGAGGCTAAACTCTACAAAGCAAATCTCAGCGAGGCGAACTTTACGGGGGCAAACCTCAGTGGAGCAAACCTCAACGGAGCTATTTTGCAAGGGGCTATTCTTGAGGGAACGAAACTCGATCGAGCTAATTTTAGTAGAACTAACCTCAGTCAATTTAATTTTCGGGGAGCAGTTCTGCAAGGAGTTAACTTTACTAAAGCCCAGTTGGATAAAGTGGACTTCTCCAAAGCGAAATTGAGGAAGTTGAAATTTATTAAGGCTAATCTTCATCAAGCTAATTTTACCGAAGCAGATGTAAGCGGGGGAAACTTTAGAGGAGCTAGCCTTAGCGAGATTAACCTGAGTGGGTTTGACTTGAGTGGACTTAACTTCAGCGAAGCTAATTTTAGAAACGCTAATCTTAGTAGTGCGAACTTTCGAGGAGCGAATCTCAGTGCCGCTAGCTTTTTTGAGGCTAACCTCGTTAAAGCTAACCTCAAAAAAGCTAATCTCGCATTAACTAATTTCCAGAAAGCTATCATGCCTGATGGCAAAATATATAAGTAGCGACCGCCTAAATTTACTATGTACAAACAGCAACGTTGCATTGTCTGTAAAAATCTCTTCTCAGGGTGGCATTTCTTTTATAAGCAACTCTGCATAAACTGCGGCGATTTCAATTACGTGAAACGAAATCAAACTGCTGACTTGCAAGGTCTTTTTGCCTTAATCACCGGAGCGAGGGTAAACATTGGTTACGCAGTGGCTTTGAGATTACTCAGAGCAGGTGCAACTGTCATAGCTACAACCCGCTTTCCCCATGATGCTGCTACTAGATACGCGAAGGAATCGGATTTTTGCAAATGGAAAAATCGCTTACAAATTTATGGGTTAGATTTGCGAAATCTTGCGAACG
Organism: Aerosakkonema sp. BLCC-F183; assembly: GCF_041929145.1. NCBI lineage: Bacteria > Bacillati > Cyanobacteriota > Cyanophyceae > Aerosakkonematales > Aerosakkonemataceae > Aerosakkonema > Aerosakkonema sp. BLCC-F183. The sequence goes on from NZ_JBHFNU010000079.1 coordinate 34,360, forward strand.
TTGAGCGATTCACGCAACACATAGTCAGTTTTTATCCCGCACTCGATATTATTATCAACAATGCGGCGCAGACGATTCGCCGTCCACCTGCGTTTTATCAACATTTGGTAGACTTTGAAAGTTTATCTTTGGATGAGTTACCAGAAGAAATTCAGCCGTTACTTGTGCGCGATCGCTATTTGGCTATTAGCAAATTAAACGAAGAGACAAAGTTTCTCGGATCTGATGAAGGAAAATATTTTAAAGATGCGATTGCACCAAATAACTTATCTTTAGCAATCAATTCTCCTCTGACGTCGCAACTTGCTTTATTTCCGGGTGATAACCAACACGATGCGGCTTTATTCCCTCCAGGAATGTATGAAGAAGATGGACAGCAGATTGATTTGCGTGCGTTTAATAGCTGGCTCATGAAAGATGATGAAGTGAGTATTTTGGAACTGCTGGAAGTTCATGTAATTAATGCGATCGCACCCTTCATTATCAATAGCCGACTCAAGCAATTGATGAATAAAAAAGAAACCAGTAAATATATCGTGAATGTTTCTTCAATGGAAGGAAGATTCAACGGCGTTGATAAACCTTGGCGACATCCCCATACAAATATGGCCAAAGCTTCGCTACACATGATGACTCGCACCTGCGCGAAAGAATACGCCAAACATAACATTTTTATGAATTGCGTTGACCCAGGATGGATTAGCTTTCAACATCCTTACCAGATGGCTAAAGCAATGCAAGAACGAGGAAATAAACCACCCTTCGATGCAATTGATGCAGCAGCACGTATCTGCAATCCAATTTATGTAGGATTCAACGAAGGACGTAATTTATTTGGTAAGTTCTTCAAAGATTATACCGAAACAGAATGGTAATTTAAATCGCGGATTTGACAGTTATAATTTAAGTATTCGGCAGCGTAGCTTAATGGTAAAGCAGGCTTCATAATCCTAGATGACGGTTTGATTCCGTCCGCTGCCACCAGCGACGTAGTTCAAATAGTAGAATACTTTGGAGCAGACCAAGAGATACGGGTGCAAATCCCGTTGTCGCTATCAAATTAAGAATTAAAAAAATAAACCTTTAAAATCGCCCACTTCAATAATAGCTTGTAAATAGATTACTCTGTTTTGTCTTTGCTATCTTTTGAAAATAATTTTTAGATACATTTTTATATAGTAATTAACACTTTTTAAAAAAAATAAATAAATTTTTCATTTAGAATTTTAGTATTGAAAAATACCGAATTATTAAGTGATTTCATGTCTAATATATAAAAGTTATGTTGTGCGGGAGATGCAGCACTCCCATGCTTGGAAAGATGAAACTAACCATCGCTGGTAATTAATCCAGTGTTGAGCAAATTATGAACATAGATTCCATCGAGCAGGAAGCGATCGCAGATACAGACACAATAATGACGACAGTAGTAATTAGTGCAGTCGCCAGTCAATGTGTTTTAGCAAGACAAATGATTGATATTTTGGGCCGTCCTGGCATAGACAATGACATGGAATTTATAGGATCGGGCGAGCGATGGGCGATTAGTTGGACACAACCCAAACTCACACTAAACGAAACAAAAACATTAGTAAATAAAGCCATTTACCCAAAAGTGGGAACTATCTAGTAATTGGAATGAAAAATTTATGGCAACTTATAAGGTAACTTTAATTAACAGAAAGCAGAGTTTCCTAAAAACAATTGATGTACCTGATACTGAATATATCCTGGGAGAAGCGGCTGAATATGGCATCAAAATTCCCTTCGAGTGTGTGGTAGGATCTTGTGCCATGTGCCAAGCAAAAATTGTCTCTGGAACCGTCGATCAATCCGAACAAATGTTCTTAAGCGAAAAACAAATAAGCGAAGGATATGTGTTGATTTGTGTTGCCAAACCGACTTCTAATTGTATACTAGAAATAGAGTTAGAAGACTATCTCTAAACCAATTGAAAAGGGGAAAAAAAACACAAAGGAGTTCATCATGTCTATTAGTAAAATCAAATCTTTTGCTAAAAAAACTGTAGAGGATTCCCAACTTGCAGAGCAATTAAAAGGTTGCGAACGGGTTAAGTAATTAGTCGATCTCGCCAAACAAAATGGATTTGACTTTGCCGAAGAAGAACTTTATCCACCGAACGAACCTGGATTTACCGCCGAACAGTTACATTCTAAACTGGTCAAAGTGTTACTCCGGTAACCATCGCTTTTAATACAAACTAGAATGGGTAAGGATAATGATAGTGCTGTCATTGCAAGAAATGAATCAATGGCTGTTAGCCAACGGATTCGATCCTAGCGATCTAAATCAACGGGGCAGTAATGGCGATACAGCTATGATGAAAGCGACCCAAGCAGGTGAAATAAACATTGTGCGATCGCTCATTGATGCAGGGGCAGAGCTAAACATCAAAAATAACGATGGCAACAATGCTTTATGGTTTGCTTGTTTTCGCGATCGCTTTGACCTGATTGACTTACTCGTAGAGGCTGATATTGATATCAATAATCAAAATGATAACGGTGCAACAGCACTCATGTATGCAGCTTCCGCAGGTAAAACAGCAATCGTAAAGGCGCTTTTGGCAGCCGGAGCAAATTCTCAGTTGAAAAATTTGGATGATTTCCAGGCGGTAGATTTTGCCGCTAATCTTGAGATTTTAAGGATTCTGAAAAATGCTGCCTAAAATTCTCAAGAATGACTATCACGAAGCAACGAAACTTTCGTTCCTTTCGGTGCAAATTGACCCCAATTACGTTGATGCAGCAACTCAACCCGCTCCGTTTAAACGTTATCCCAAATTCTTTCGCAGATTTACTCTAGATTTGGAAAATCCCACCCATTCTTTCTTACATTTTACCAGTGCCATTACTGCCCAAAAAATGTATCGAGAAGGTGCTTATTCGCTGCGGGTAAATCCTTCGGCTGGAGCGCTTTATCCCACAGAGATTTATGTGCAGGTACGGGGAATTAATGGCCTTCTGGATGGGATTTATCATCTAGAAGTGGAAACGAAGTCTCTGACTTTGATATATGAATTAATTGATGATGGATTGGAAGGTTATTTAGTTGATAGTCGCCTCATTAAAGGATATATTTTTTTAGTTAGTTGCGTTTATTTTCGCTCTAGTTGGAAATACAAGAATCGCAGTTTGCGTTATTGTTTTTTGGATAGCGGTCATCACCTGGGTGCGATCGAAGCTTCTGCTTATGTACAAGATTACACGACCCAAATTTTATTCGATTTCGATCATTTAGCGCTCAATGACGATCTGGGATTTGAAAATAAGGAATTGATCGCAGCCGCTATCGTCGTTGGGAATGTGAAGGAAAAAGCAGTTCGCCGATTGCGATCGCCTATTCCTTTTGTGTGCGGTACTGATTATTTTGAGCCAAATCGATTTGTTGAAGCAGGCTACAAACAAACTCTTTTACCAACAAATCATCAGCAGGAAATCTTACAACCTAACTTTAAGTTTGAAAAAGCAAAATTTCTAGAATCAATTCAAAAGCGCCGTTCGGCAAGACGCTTTCACCAATCGCAAATTACCCAAGAGGAATTTTTTATAGTTTGGGAATCACTCAATCAACCAATTGCAACTCACAGTGATGAGGCGATCGAAATTTATGCTGTTATCCAAAGTGTAGCCGGAATAGAACCTGGTATTTATCGGGGAAAAGATGGCTTGAAAACGGGAAACTTCCGGGAAAAAATGGGTTATCTTTGCGTGAATCAAGCGATCGCACGAGATAGCGCTGTATTGTTCTTCTTTGTATCTGAATTTCAGAACTATCGAGTCGCTTTACAATTAGCGGGACTAATAGGACAACGAGTTTATTTGAGTGCAACCTATCTGGGATTAGGTTGCAGTGGAATTGGAGCCTTTTTTGATGATGAAATCCAGGCATTTTTGGAGGCCAAAGGAAGTATACTGTATGCGATCGCCATCGGCTAACTTCTTAGGGCGATATCATCTAAATTAACGGCAAAATAGTATATTCAAAAGGTGAAAACTATACCTTATAATAAATGCGCGGCAGCGTAGCTCAATGGTAGAGCGCCTCCCTTTCACGGAGGAAGAGACGGTTTGATTCCGTCCGCTGCCACCAGCGACGTAGTTCAAATAGCAGAATCCCTTGGAGTAGACCAGGAGATGCGGGTGCAAATTCCGTCGTCGCTATTTCCCATTACATACTTTTAATTGTTCTCTCACTTCCCGATGAGTAGCCAAATAATCCTTTAACCAATCGCATCCCCTATCCAACAATTCATCTAATTCTTCCACGCGCCAAATCCTAACAGTACTGTCAGAACCGGCGGTCGCTAAACTCTTACCATCATCCGTAAAAGTAACGCTAAAAATATCACCCGGTTGCGCTTTAAATTGCGCCAGTAACAACTGTCCTGATGGTTTATCAAACCTTACCCAAACTTTTACTGTCCCGTCCGCACCAGCAGTAGCAAGGCGTTGTCCGTCCGGACTAAAACTCATACTTCTGACTTCTCCTTGCTCGGTATTAAATTGAGTCACAATTTGCCCATAACCATCCCAAATTTTGACAGTACTGTCATCCCCGGCGGTGACAATGCGCTGTCCGTCGGGAGACCAAGATACGCTCCAAACTCGACTTTGATGCGCTTTGAAAGATAAAGGTAGCGGTTTTCCAGATTGGTTCCACAGTCGCACAGTGCCGTCATCGCCAGCGGTGGCAATGCGCTTGCCATCCGGACTAAAACTCATGCTCCTAACTTGTGCTTGCTCACTTTTGAATTCAGCTAATTGCTCTCCGGATTGATTCCAAAGTCGGACTATGCCATCGTCTCCCGATGTGGCAATGTATTGCCCATCACGGCTAAAACTGACGCTCAAAACCCAACTTTGATGAGCTTTAAATGCAGAAATTAACTCCTGCCCAAATTGATTCCAAAGTCGCACCATGCCATTAGAATCGGCTGTGGCAATGTTATTTCCGTTAGGGCTAAAACTGACGCGCCAAAATTCTTTATCTTTGAGCAGTAATTTTTGACCTCGCGATACAGAGCGCGACACTTGTAAGCCCCACAAATCTGCCAATCGTACTGTACCATCATCTCCAGCGGTGGCAATGCGCTGTCCGTCGGGGCTATCTCCTTTGGGACTGAAACTCACACTCAAAACTTCGCCTTGATGGGAGCTAAATTTATCTAATTGCTGTCCGAATTGATTCCAAAGTCGCACCGTACCATCTGCACCTGTTGTCGCCACTCGCTGTCCGTCCGGAGTGAAACTTACACTCCAAACTCCACCTTGATTGCTGTTGAATTTAGCTATTTCTTTGCCAGATTGTTTCCAAATTCGCACTGTACCATCTGCACCTGTGGTAGCTATGCGCTGTCCATCGGGACTAAAATTTAAACTCCAAACTCCACCTGGGTTACTTTTGAACTGATTTAACGGTTGTCCGGATAGGTTCCAAAGTCTTACTGTACCGTCATATCCTGCGGTGGCAATGCGTTTTCCATCGGGGCTAAAATTCATAGTCCTCATTTCGCCCTGTTCGCTATTAAATTTTGCTAATTCTTGCCCGGATTGGTTCCAAATTCTTACTACACCGTCAGCATCCGCAGTGGCAATGCCTTTTCCATCAGGGCTAAAACTCATAGTTCTAACTACACCTTTATAACCTTTAAATGGCAAAGCCAGCGGTTCTCCAAACTGATTCCAAAGTCGAATTGTACCATCTGTTCCGGCGGTGGCAATGCGCTGTCCGTCAGGGCTAAAAGTTAGGCTTTTCACTTCTCCTTGATGGCTGTTCAGTGTAGCCAGCAGTTTACCGGCAGGATTCCAAAGGCGGACTGTATTGTCGTCTCCGGTGGTGACAATGCGCTTGCCATCGGGGCTAAAACTAACGCTCCAAACTTGACCTTGATGTCCTTTGAGTTGATTGCGTTCGTGGATTTTATCGAGGATTGTTTGTAAGGCTAGTAAAGGACTGACAGCTGGATAATTTTGCGGATGTTTGTGCTTTTTGACTATTTTTTGTAAGTCTTGTCCGACTTGCATTGCTGATACTAAAGCTTTGAGTTCTTCGCCTCCTTGTGCTTCAAATAATCTTAAGGAGTTCATGCCTCGCCACTCTAGTTTTAAGCCTTGCCATTCTTTTCTAAGACTGGTGGCAGCCTGGAAAATAACTGTTGCTGTTACGGCTGATAGTACTGCGAGTATGGCAATACCTTTTTTGATTGTGCGATTGGCTTTTTGTTGAGCTTCGGCTAAGATTTGATTGGCTTGTCTTTCGGTTTCTAAGGCGATTTGTACTTGTTTTCGGTCTAATTCTTGGCTGGCTGTTAAGAATTGATAGTCGCGATCGCTCAAGCTTTGATCGGCTGCCCATTCTAAGGCGTCCTGCAATGCTTTACCGCGCAGGAGGCGCGATTCGTCTTGGCAATCAGAAGCTAACCAAGCTGTGAGGGATTCTGCGTAAGGACGCAGATTTGCGAGGACGTTTTCTACCCAAATTTGGTTAAAAACAGCAGCATATATGCGATTGGCAATTTTTAGTTTGGCTTGCTGTTTGATTACTAATCCCGATAAGAGTAATTCTGTTTGTTCGGAACTGTTATCGGCTGGGATTTCACTTTGTTGGAGAACTTGCTGATATAATCCTAGCAATCTGCCTGTGCGCTGTTCGTTTCTTAAAAGGCGATCGCGTATTGTTTTGAGGTGTTTTGGTTCGTCGGTGGCTTCCCAGTTTTCGATGATGTGCGTGAGCGTTAGCTGCGCGATAGTGCTTCGCACAATATTTTCAACCAATTCTGGAATTGCCGTAATTGCGTATTGGTTATTCCGATCTGACTGGCTTGCTTGTTCCAGAATCAGCTTTAAAATCTTTTGGGTAAGAAACGGCTGTCCGCCAGTCCAGGCTAGCACTTCTGCTAACACAATTTGCGGATTGGCAATTTTTTCGCCTAAACCTTGAGCTAAAGGTTGAGCTTCCTCTAATTGAAAGCCATTCAGTTGAATTGCTCTGCCAATATTAAAAGGTGTGCGATTTTTGTCTTGAATAAGATCGGATGGCGTCGCTACTCCCAAAAGCGCAAAAGTGAGGCGTTTGTATTCGGGGTTTTCGGCTCTTTGGTTATAACAATAGCGAATAAATGCAAAAAAATCATCTATGGGGAAATTTAAGCTGAGAACGCTATCGATTTCATCGATAAAAATAGCGATCGCTTGTTTGACTTCCACCAGCAGCACTTCTTGAATAAACTGACTCAAGCGTTGCACGGGGGAAAGAAACTCGCGATCGCGCCACCAAGTCCGCAGGTCGATTTTGTCAAATAAGTCAAAACTATTGACTAAGGAATAGACTACACCTGCATACCACTGATTTTGGCTGACATCCCAATTCCCGATCTCGGAAAGGTCGATCGATGCACAAGCGATACCATCTGCTTGCAACTTCTGCATTGTCCGCAGCTGCAAGCTGGACTTACCCATTTGACGGGAATTGAGTACATAACAAAATTCGCCTGCTTTCAATCCTTCATAAAAATCGCGATCGGCTTGTCGCTGCACGTAAGTAGGAGCATCAGGCGGTAGACTTCCCCCGACTTGATATTTATAATCATAATGATGCGAAAGTCCGGGCTGATAACTTTCTGCTTTCATATAGATGAACCCTATCAATTTTAGATTTTAGATTTTGGATTATATTTGAAGGTCGGTTATTTCTTACTGGACTTCAAAATCCACATTTCTAACAGCGCTAGTGCTACAATTTACTTCTCTCTGGCGGGGAAAGGTTTTCACAGGCAAAAGCGAACCGGATTCGCTGCGAAAAACGCGCAGAACATAACGACCTGTCGGTAAAGAAGATAATCGATAAGAAGGGTTAGAAGAATCAACACGAGCCATCTTCGATGAAGGTGAATCGTTATCCGGATCGGAAGGTACAACATAGTAAGACCGCTCCCTTTCTATACCGCTACCGAACAATCGTCCGCTAATCGAACAAGATTTTTGACCTTGTTTAGATTCCACTTTCATTTGTACTTGACTTGCTGGAGTTAGCACCAAATCTGAGGCTTTAACAATATCTTTTAACCAGAAAGGTGCGAACAATATCGCAATAAGGGCTAGTTTTTGTAATGTCTTCATCCACTGCTTCCCAAGCGCTCCCGGAAATAACGACGATATAAATCGCAACGGGGTTTCACATCATTGCCTTGCAAATGTACCAATCCCATACTGTGTAACTGAAAAGCAATTTCTGCTTGCAAACGCACCGGGTTGGTTGTACTAACAACCTCCAGCATTGCTGCTGCTAACTCCGGATGTTGTTGCAAATTCCATAAGTGGCGTCGCAGGTGATCGCTGTAAAGCCCCGCTTCTGTGGGAGCAGTTTGCATAAGTTTGTCGAGGGAAATATCTCCACGAGCAATGTGATAGAGAGCAACCCGCACTAAATAGGGGTGTCCTCCGACTGCGTTCATCAATTCTTCTACGTGGTCGGCGTTGCAATTGAGTCCGTATCGCTGTGCCAATTCCAGCACTTGCTGGTTGGAAAATTCTGGCAGTTCAATCGGCAAACCTACGTTGAAAGGTGATTGATTGATATCGAGGGGGATGTAAACTTCTGTGGAGTGTACGACGAGCAAACGCAGTTTTTTCCAGATATCGCGTTTTTTAGAATCTTCGTGCCAAGTTCGCAGCAATCCAAAAAAGTCGTCAGCAATTTCTGGGTGTTGGAAAATGCGATCGACTTCATCCAGACCCAAAACCAGCGGCCTGTCTATTTCGGCGAGGAGATATTTTTCAAAGTAAGCTTTACAATTAACCTTGCTGCCAAAAATATCATCCCAATAGTCAGATAATTTATTGGGGAGTTGCAACTCCAAACCAACATAAGCGCAGAACCACTTTAAAAATTGCTCCAGGTTACTGAAGACCGATCGCTCTGCTAGCTGAAAGCTCAAACTTACCGTTTTATAACCTTGATTCGCTCCATAATTCATAATCCTCGCCATCAAGGAAGTTTTGCCCATTTGTCTGGGTGCTTTGATGCGAATCAAAGCACCGGGTTGCAAAATCATTTCGTAACAGCGAGATTCAATCGGAGGTCGCTCTATATAAAAGAAGGAAGCTAAATCTACCTGACCTTCCGGTACTTCTGGGCCTGCAACTGGCAACGGGCGACCGTCTGGAGTTTCCCAAGCGATGGGTAAGTGGGAAGGATCGAGGATAAAAGATGAGGAATTGATTTGTTTCTCCTGAGTTCCTGTGAGTAGGCTCAGGATTTCTTGCACAATGGCGGGTGTGTCGCTGTCGCGTCGCCACTCTCGCTGGGGAATGCCCTGTAAGTGACTGCGGAGGTCATAGCTGAGGGGGGAATCGAGGGGAAAATCGACGCGAATAGTTAAAATTGCCGGTTTGTTGTGGGCGGCACGCAATTCTTTGACGTGCTGTAGTTCCTCGATGAGCATATCGCTGAAGGCAGATTGAGGACATAGCAACAGCACGAAGTAATCGCATTGTTTTAATTCGGCGTCGATGCGTTGCGGCCAATTTTCTCCCTGCCGGATACTCTCCTGTGCCATGAAGACTTGGTGTCCGGCTGCTTTCAAGGCTTCTGAGAGCTGCTGTGCCAAACGCAGGTCTGGTTCTTGCGATCGATAAGAGATAAAGATATTGCGTTTTTGGGAATGAGGCTTGGCGAGGTCTCCTCCTCTCCCGTTACTTGCGGCTTCTTCGCCGAGTCGCTGCGCCTGATTGAGCAGGTAAATGCGGAGGCGGTTTTCTTTGCCTCTGGTGAAACCGTCGATCCCGAATTTGTTGTAAACCTGACCCATGCGTTTGAGGCAGGCACCTTCGGAGGTTTGCAAGAGCTGGGCGATCTCATCGTATTCTTTGTCTTCTGCAAATCGCAGCAAGAAGACTTCCTCCTGTTCTGGAGAAAGTTCGCGATCGTGCGCCATCTGTAATAGAAATTGACGCGAGAACATTAATTTATCGCCTCTCTAACGATACAACAGTTCAGACTCCTACAACCTCTTTAAGTGCTACCTCTGAAATAGTTTACAAAAATTATGGAGTTAAATAAACTCACCAAAGCAGAGTTTTAAGGTAGGTGCAGAGGCTGCCATCGGGGAAAAACTTCTTCCTTGGATCGATGCACGTAGGGCAACCAAGGTGAATGCCTCTGTTTATACAATAGCTTATTACAGCTTGGCTCATTTATGTTCGGCTGTGTTCGGCGATCGCTACCTCTAACTTGCCATACAAAGAAACCGGGTTTGTACGAAAAATGGTAGGTTTCACCGTGAACGATCGACGAAGAAACCCGGTTTCTAGCCCCAGCAAAAAAACACCGAGTCTGTTCGCCCAGGCGAGACATCTGTCGGTGTTTGGAAGTTGGATGGGAAAAAACAATATCCTAACGCGATGCTACGCGATCGCATTTACCTTTGTTTGGTTATTCCACTTCAACGATTAAAGTCTGTCTCAAAATGCCGCTACCTGCGGTTGATTGAGCTACCGTTGTTTCAGCACCAGAGAACTCCACTTTCACTGAGTTATTTGCAGGTTTATAGTTACCATAAATTTCTATGGTGTGTCTGCCTCTGGTAAAACAATTTGATAAATTAATTCTACCTCCACGACCTCTGATGATTTTTACAACTCTGCCGTTTACAGTAATTTCTGCATTTAGTTGAGTGCCAGAATCAGTGGTAATTAACAAATTATGCGGTTGTTTCGCACTGCGCGAATCTAAATTAATGCGGGTAGTTTCTTCTTGTGATTGGGAAACATTCCTATTTTCAGTACTCGGCTTTCTCGTGTGTGTTGTAATCTGATTAGATCTAGGCCGTGCCGCCAATAACATATTTGCTTCTGTCGTATTTGTCGGCAAAACTTCACCGATATCCGTGTCGGGAATGTAAAATTCTTTATTTATATACAACAAATGATTCAAGTTGCTTGCCTTGGCAACCTTATCCTCAATAATTTTATGGAAAATGTCGCTTTCTTCGTTGTTAGACTGAATAAATATTTGCGCGACCGCCGCATGATTGTATGCGGTTACTAAAACAAGACATACCGTTGCAGAGAACAAAAACATCCTATTCATGTAATTCCTCCTAGATTAATTAAGAAAAACGACGCTCAAAATTTAAAAAGTTAAATTATTTAACTTCTAAAAAACTTTGAGCATCGTCAGTTCTCTTTGCGAGAGAGTGTGTATTAACTACCAGTTATTTTAGCAAATCGAGCGTAAATTTTTCCTTTATCGCTGCTGTAAATTTCTGTAGCGATCGGCGGGATTATTTACATCAATTGTGGGGTTGACTCGAATTTGAATTGTCCGGCCACCAGCGATACCGTTATTATTAGTACCGCGTATAGTTTGGCGGACATTTCTTTCTTGAACGGCCCGACCTGGCCCTACGTGAATTTGTTCGCCGGTAGTTACAATAGTGTTTCCAACACATCGGCCTTGACTTTGCATTTCTACGTTGTTGCTGCGCTGTGCTGGGCCAGAACCGCTGACGGAAATTTGAATACCCTGATCGAATTGTACGCACTGCGCCCTAGCCGAATTATTGGAAAAAGATTCAAAAGCTAGTGCAGTAGAAAAAGATAACAAGCTTAATGCCAGTAAAGAAAATTTCATGTCTACCTCTTGGAAAAGCTAGGGATAAGAAATAGTTCAAATAGACATATCGACATAACCGTTAGCGCCTCTGTTACTATTAGATTGCTGCGCGGTTTGACGAACTCTGTTGCGATCGCCCCTGACATCGGCTCCCTGGTTTTGGTTCTGCACGACAGCCCGGTTGCCCGATGGTCTCTGACCCCTGTTGCTGGGACTGCGATTGATATTAATCACCTGGATATATTTGTTTACAGTGTTGCTGTTACCCGCCACATTAGCGTTTTGCGAACTTTGTTGAGAGACAGCACTATCACCGTTTCTACTGCTGTAAGATTGCGCTTGAGCAGTGAGGGGAAATATCCCAACTGCGGCAACAGCCACAATACCAAATATGCAAGTTGTGTTCATAATCTTACTTTTTGTGAGTAGCAGCCTCTGCGAGGAGGAAGAAATCGCTTTGGCTTAGGAACGCTTGAAGTTTTTGCTTTCTCCCTCCACTACCAGAAAACTGACAAAATCAAGGTCAGACTCTACTAAATGCCATTTTTGGCGCAAGTATTGTTGCAGGCATTGGAGCGATAAACAGGACGCTGTGTGATGGGACGGCGGTTTTGGCCGCGACTGCTTTGATTGGATGTTTGATTTATATAGTTGCCATATCCAGAATTATTCGCTCCCTGAGATTGGTCTTGCACAATACCTTGGTCGCCGCCTGTCGGACGACCGGAGATAGCTGACTGATTGGAATGTTGGTTAACACCGTTGCCGCTACCCTTGACAGTAGCTTGTTGGTTACTTGTCTGAACAACAGCGCTATCGCCACCGCGAGCTTGGCAGCAAGGATTGGGATTTGCTCCGGCGGATAAGGGAACTATTCCCAGAGTGGTAGCAGTCAAAATACCAACTAAATAAGATTTTTTCAGTAAGTTTGCAAAGCTTAGGTCTGTTTTAATTGTGTTGATAGTAGCCATGTCAGTTTCTTCCTCTAGTACAAATTGTCGTTTGGTTCAGTTTCTCTGGGCTCTTCCGGACGCCTCCGTTAGCCTCTGAAACTATATTGACTTTCCTCTGATATCCTCGTCAAGTTTATTTACAAAACTTTACAAAATTTTTCTGGTTCTGCAATTTTCCCGCTTCCCAAGCGCTCGCAGCAGAGGGAGGTGGGGGAGCGGGGGAGCGGGGGAGAAAAGGAGAACAGGTATAGCAACCGCCTTGGCGATTAAGGCATTCTGAATTCCTGAAACCCTTGATTATAAAGACTTCTTCCCCTAATCCCGACGCCCGACGCCCTAGCTATAACTTGCGATCGATAATCTTACGGCGCGAAGGGAGTAAATCGGCCTATTCCTCTGGCAAGCGAAGGGAGAAAATATTAAGCCCCTCTCCTAAAGCGCCAGTCCAGTAAAAGAGGTTGACGGAAGAATTAAGGTGTGTATGCTTATATAAACCTCGGCTCCGGCGTTGCATTTGGATAAAAAATTGTTGCCGATCGCGATCGATTGTCGCCCAAATGCGAGAGCCCCTACACAATACATATTTCATTATTTTTGTCAATTCATTCTACTGGACTGGCGATCTTGCAAGGAGAGGGGCAAATGCAATCAACACGATCGATCGCTCTGGGACTAAGCCCCACCTGGCAACGGGTCGCAGCGAATTTCGATAATCAAACCATCCGGGTCGTAAAAATAAATTCCTCTTCCCGTAGGACGAGTTACTGGGCCACTATCTATTTGCACTTGATGCTGTTTCAGCACCTCAACGGCTGTATCGAATAATTGTGGAGCGATATCAAAGGCTAAATGATTGGCGCGAGTAAAAGCACGAGAGGGGTCTGCATCTGGCGGCGAGAGTTCCGGTTCCCAAAATAAATCGATCACTGTACCATCTGGAGTCACGAAGTTGGCAACTTTCCCAGCAGCTACCAAATCAACTAGCGTTTTGGGAACTTCATCCCCTGTGAGTTCGTGCAATCCCAAGATATTTCCATAGAAATGACGAGAAGCCTGCATATCTTTGACGTTCAAGGCGATATGATGAACGCGACGCAGACTTCCTGGAACAAGCGCTGGCTTTTGGGATTGGGGGCTAGACAGCATGGCAGGAAGCGATCGACTCAGATAACTGCCACCAGTTTAGCTCAAATGCTGCCAGAGTTAGAGTTCTGTCTCTGCTAGATTTTGTAGCCTGAAAGAGTAGAGATAGTTATACAGAAAAGAGAAGATGAAAAAGCCAGTTTGGACGATCTTACTATTAGCTTTATTAGTGATGGCGATTGTCTCACCTTTTTCAGCTTTAGCCTTACTGATGTTTTTCGTATTAATTTCAGCAATTGTCTCGACAATTTGGACTTTGCTAAGAACTGCTCTGAGCGAAGATGTCTAACTCATCTAGATTCAATCGGCCTGTTTCTGTTTGCCTTTATTCAATATCGCGAGGTTCGATTACCAGCCTCACTCCATCAGTAATCTGGCGTACTCGTGCGGGCGAAACTGTGCCAATCTTTTCACCTAACTGATTTTTGCTCACAGTTAAAATCTGAGAGACGTTAACAACACTTCGATCTGGAAGGTTTGCTTCCCCTGCCTCCAGTAGCACATTCCCAGGTGCATTTGCCCGTCTGAGATTTGAGGTAATTGTGCAAACGACAACCGTGTTGATGCGGCTGCGATTGAACGTATTGTTCTGAATCACAACATAGGGGCGATAATAACCTGGTTCGGAACCGGAAGGTGCGTCGAGATCGATCGAAAAGATGTCACCTTGATTGATTACCATTCGCCTTCAACCATCCGCCGATGATAGCGGGTCATACTGCGAAGGAGGGCTTCTTCTTCCTCATCGGGAGAATCGTCATAGGCGGCGTTAATTTTTGCCAACAATTGTCGGTTTTGATGACGACAGATAAATTCTTCTAGCGCGAGTGCTATGAGGCGACTGCGCGAAACTTTGAGTTCCTCTGCTATCGCCTCCGCTTCTTCAAACAAAGATTCTGGCAGCGAGATGGCGGTTTTGACGTTTGACATATAGTGATATTTTTTTTATTACTAAAAGTATAACTTATAGTATAAATATCGGTAATACACAGCCTGTTCTCCACCCCAGTAGCCCAGCAAATTGATGCAATTTGGTGCTGTTTTCAGTAAGAAACCCGGTTTTTCTAAAAAACCGGGTTTCTTGAATCCTAGAGACATAGCAACCGTTATCCTCAGTGAGGGGGTTCTTAATTCCTCCTTTCCCTCTACCTCTTACCCCGACGCCCTCACCCCTAGCTACAGACGATCGCTCACCTCGCTACCTCCAATAGGCTAAAATGCAAGCAGATCGAGCATTTCACGAGCGAACCAGTCTATGATCGAAACACTGCAAACCTATCTCTACCAACTCCAACAACTTGCCGATAGCCTCGTAAAAACTCAGCTAACCCAACTCACCTGGTTGAGTGTCGGCGTCATCTTTGCTGCGGGCTTACTGACCAGCCTGACACCCTGTATGCTTTCCATGTTACCGATTACGATCGGCTACATCGGCGGGTACGAAGCCAAAAGTCGCCTACAAGCGATCGCACAGTCTACTTGGTTCTCCTTGGGATTGGCAACTACACTCGCTGGATTGGGAATTGCTGCCGCTTTAGTAGGAAAAGTTTACGGACAAATAGGCATTGGGTTGCCCATTATCGTCAGCATCATCGCCATCATCATGGGGCTAAACTTACTAGAAGCCCTGCCTTTGCAATTTCCCTCCTTTGGCGGTACAGAATGGATTTCCCAAAATTTACCAGATGGCGTGCGTTCCTATTTGTTGGGTTTAACTTTTGGTTTAGTTGCTTCCCCTTGCAGCACACCCGTCCTGGCTACATTGC
Source organism: Aerosakkonema sp. BLCC-F183 (assembly GCF_041929145.1). NCBI lineage: Bacteria > Bacillati > Cyanobacteriota > Cyanophyceae > Aerosakkonematales > Aerosakkonemataceae > Aerosakkonema > Aerosakkonema sp. BLCC-F183. Next base: position 49,859 of record NZ_JBHFNU010000079.1, read on the forward strand.
TCGCTTGGGTTACACAAACGCAAAACGCGGTTTTAGGTGGCCTTTTTCTGCTATTCTACACAGCGGGATACGTCGCACCGTTAATTTTGGCAGGTACCTTTACCGGGTCTATCAAAAAGTTGTTGGAATTGCGTCGCTGGTCTAGTTGGATCAACCCAGTTAGCGGTACATTGTTAGTCGGATTTGGCGTATTTTCCTTGCTGTCTCGGATTCCTTTGGGTAATTTTTAAGCGAATGAGTTTAAAAGATTTTTCTTCATCAAATTTGGCTAAAGTTGTTGCATCAGTTAAAAATTTTTTTCGACAAGAATTACTGCCCCTACTGGCAGATTTGCGATTGGCAATATTACTGCTGTTAGCGATCGCAGTCTTTAGCATCAGCGGCACAGTAATCGAACAAGGTCAATCCATCCCCTATTATCAATCCAACTATCCCGAACATCCAGCTTTATTTGGCTTCCTCACCTGGAAAGTTATCATCATTTTGGGATTGGATAGCGTATATAGGACTTGGTGGTTTTTATCGCTGCTAATTTTGTTTGGCACCAGCTTAACCGCCTGCACCTTTACCCGCCAGTTTCCGGCATTAAAAGCTGCCCGCAATTGGAAATTTTTCGATCGAACTGGCCAATTTGAAAAATTAGCTTTGAGTGCGGAATTTGAAACAGGTTCGCTCAATTCTTTATTACCGGCATTGCAAAAGCGCCGCTATCGGATTTTTCAAGAAGGAAATTCTTTATATGCGCGTAAAGGCATAGTAGGAAGAATTGGCCCGATCGTCGTCCACGCCAGTATGTTAATCATTCTAGCTGGTTCGATTTGGGGAGCAATGACCGGATTTATGGCACAAGAATTGGTTCCCAGCGGAGGAAGTTTTCAGGTAAAAAATATCGTCGATGCTGGGCCATTAGCAAATCCGCAAATTCTCAAAGATTGGTCGGTTAAAGTAAATCGCTTCTGGATTGACTATACGCCAGAAGGAGAAATTGACCAGTTTTATTCGGATTTATCTGTTTTGGATAAAGAGGGGAAAGAAGTAGATCGTGAGAAAATTTACGTGAATAAACCCCTGCGTTACCGAGGCGTGACATTTTATCAGACAGATTGGTCGATCGCAGCTATTCGATTCCAGCTAAATAACAGCCCTATTCTACAGTTACCGATGGCGCAACTCGATACTGGTGGCCAAGGTAGAATCTGGGGTACTTGGATTCCCACTAAACCAGATTTAAGTGAAGGCGTTTCCCTTTTAGCACGCGATTTGCTGGGCACTTTACTAATTTACGATACCAAAGGCCAACTGCAAAGCACCGTTCGCGAGGGAATGACTACAGTAATCAACGGCGTCAGGCTTAAAATTGTGGAAGTTGTGGGCAGTACCGGTTTGCAAATCAAAGCCGATCCGGGAATTCCCATAGTTTATACTGGTTTTGGCTTGCTGATGCTAAGTGTGATGATGAGCTATGTTTCTCACTCCCAAATTTGGGCGCTGCAAAAAGACGATCGCCTCTATGTAGGAGGTAGAACAAATCGCGCTCAAGTTGCTTTTGAACGGGAGATTATCGAGATTTTAGAGGAACTGCAAAAGCCAGAGATGAGCGAAAAAGTTGCGATCGCACCTACCTCTTTAGCCAGTGAAAGTTAAATTTCTCCGGGTTTGATAAACTGATATCGTGTCCGGTAGCATTGCTAGTGCAAGAAAAGATGTTGAGGATTGTCTGCACGAATCGAGGGTTAAAATTTAACCACAGATGAACACAGATGAACACAGATGAACATAGATGAACACAGATGCGATGAGCGCAAATTTTTTACGCTACAATGCAACCGGACTTGATATGATTCTTGGCACAACGAGTCCTAAACTCACAAGACAATGTTAGAACCCGCAAAAACGATCGTCATCTTTCAAAAACAATCAGACCCGAAAATATTTTCAACAGGCCAAGTCATCTTCGAGGAAGGTCAGTCAGGTGATGTAATGTACGGCATCCTGGAAGGGGAAGTTGACATTTTAGTCAACGGTAAAGTTGTAGAGACAATCAAAACAGGCGAAGTTTTTGGTGTTGGCGCACTCGTCGGCATAGGAAACAGAACCTATACAGCCATTGCCAAAATAGGCTGCAAATTGGCTTTTATTGACAAAAAACGATTTCTTTTCGCCGTTCAGGAAACACCCATGTTTGCGCTGGAAGTGATGAAAACTTACTCTGAGCGTCTAACTCGCCTAGAGCATAGCTTATGATAGCCTAATTGTTGACCTAAAAGACTGTAGAGACGTTTCATGAAACATCTCTACAACCGATCGAGATAAGCAGCGTAAATTATGTGAGATAAACCGAGCTTTATATGTAGATAGCTAGTTACTGAAATTAATAAAAAGGTTATATTCAACATAAAAAAATGATATAACTGCAAGCATATTGCCTGTTCAAAATCAAAACAGACCGAAAAAAGACATTTCAAGCCACCTATTTCAAGCAGAATCATCAAAAAAGTTGTTCCGAATTGCAAGTTCAGTCCGATCTTTGCGGAAGCAATCTAAAATCCACTCATCCACTCATCCAAAATTCGATGACCGGAAAAACCACCAAAACAGATTGGCAAAATCTATAATTTATAAAGGTTATCAACGTATTGCCAATTTTTGACCGTAACTGACCATGACCACCTCCCCTCGCCGCTATCACATCACTACCTTCGGCTGCCAGATGAACAAAGCCGACTCCGAACGCATGGCTGGTATCCTGGAGGATATGGGTTTTGAGTGGTCGGAAGATCCCAACGATGCCAACGTAATTCTCTACAATACCTGCACGATTCGGGACAACGCCGAACATAAGGTTTATTCTCACTTGGGAAGACAGGCAAAGCGCAAGCAGGAACAACCCAACCTGACTCTGATATTGGCAGGTTGTGTCGCCCAACAGGAAGGGGAAGCGCTGCTGCGACGAGTGCCAGAGATAGACTTAGTGATGGGCCCACAACACGCCAATCGCCTCAAAGATTTGCTCGAACAGGTATTGGCAGGCGATCGCGTCGTAGCTACAGAACCCGTTCATATTATGGAAGATATCACCAAACCGCGACGGGATAGCACCGTCACAGCTTGGGTGAACGTAATTTATGGCTGCAACGAACGCTGCACCTATTGTGTCGTTCCTAACGTGCGCGGTGTGGAACAATCTCGCACGCCAGAGGCAATTCGCGCCGAAATGGCAGAATTGGGGCGTCAGGGTTATAAGGAAGTAACTTTACTCGGTCAAAATATCGACGCCTACGGTCGAGATTTACCGGGAGTAACGCCAGAAGGTCGTCACCAACACACCTTGACAGATTTGCTTTACTATGTCAGCGATGTACCGGGTATAGATCGCATTCGTTTTGCGACTTCCCATCCTCGTTATTTCACAGAACGCCTGATCGAAGCTTGCGCCAAATTGCCAAAAGTGTGCGAACATTTCCACATTCCCTTCCAATCTGGCGATAACGAATTGCTGAAGGCGATGGGAAGAGGTTACACCCACGAAAAATATCGTCGCATTATCGATACAATTCGCGATTATATGCCGGATGCGTCGATTAGCGCCGATGCGATCGTCGGTTTTCCGGGAGAAACAGAAGCACAATTTGAGAATACGCTCAAATTAGTGGCAGATATTGGTTTTGACCAATTGAACACAGCCGCTTATTCTCCCCGTCCGGGTACACCAGCAGCTTTGTGGGAAAATCAACTCAGCGAAGAGGTGAAAGTAGACCGATTGCAGCGCCTCAATCACTTAGTTGGAATTAAAGCGGCTGAGCGATCGCAACGTTATTTCGATCGCATTGAAGAAGTTTTGGTAGAAGACCGAAACCCCAAAGATCCAACTCAAGTAATGGGGAGAACTCGCGGAAATCGCCTGACATTTTTCAGCGGCGATATCGCTAAGCTCAAAGGTCAACTGGTACAAGTTAAAATCTCTGAGGTTCGTCCTTTCAGTTTATCTGGCGAAATCGTTGAGATAAGGCATCCCGTAACTGTGTGAAAATGTTCGGTAATGCTTCTAGGTTGGGTTTCGATCGCTCTCAACCCAACCTACAAACTGACTGAAAATTGATTGGATTGTCTGTGGAAATCGCTAGTTAAAATTTAACCGCAGATGTAGGCAGATGAACGCAGATAAACGCAGATAAGATCGCAAATTTTTTGACGCAACTGATACTAGAGCGCCAGTCCACTAGAATAAATTGACAAAAACAATGAAATATGTATTGTGTAGGGGCGAAGCAAGAGGGCGACAATCGATCGCCAGAAGCAACAATTTTTATGTCCTCTTGCTTCGCCCTGCCAAGGTTTCTATACAAATATACATCTTATTTCTTTTGTCAACCTCTTTTACTGGACTGGCGCTCTAGCGAACATGATATTATTTCGCGACTGGTATACTATTTGTATCGAGATGAAGTGCGCGGTTAATATCTTCAATTCCGCCAAATCGATCGCCCAGATGAAAACGCGCTAGACCCCGATTCAGGTAAGCTGCACTGAGATTGGGATTTAGTAAAAGAGCTTGGTTAAAATCTTCGATCGCCTGCCTATTTTCTCCTACTCTATAGCGAGCAAATCCTCGGCTATTGTACGCTCTAGCATCCTTGGGATTGAGTTGCAACGCTCTGCTAAAATCTGCGATCGCTCCCTGTTTATCCCCTAAATCCGAGCGTACCAAACCTCGACTGACATAAGCTTCAGATAAGTTTGGATTTAATCGCAAAGCTTGGTTAAAATCTTCTAAAGCTTGCTGAATGTCGCCTCGATCGCGAAGAGCAAGCCCCCGGTTATTGTAAGCTGCGGCATAATTGGGGTTAAGCTCAAGAGCGCGATCGAAATCTGCGATCGCTCTGTGATGGTCGCCAATAGAATAATAGGCTAGACCCCGATTATAGTAAGCATTAGCTTTATTGGGATTAATAGTTATAGCCTGAGTATAGTTTTCAATCGCTCCTCGACTATCTCCCATCAGAGCGCGAGCATTACCTCGATTATTGTACGCTTCGGCATCGTTAGGATTGATACCAAGTGTTTGATTATAATCCTCAACCGCTCCTTTCTTATCTCCCAACGAGTAGCGAGCAAAAGCTCGATTATAGTAAAGTTCTGCCATAGTAGAATCCATTCCCAAGGCTCGCTTAAAATCTTCAATAGCTCCTGTTGAGTCACCTAATTCAACGCGAGCTAAACCTCGATTATTGTAAGCTTCAACTAAATTAGGCTCGATGTTGAGAGCGCGGTTAAAATCTTCGATCGCTCCTTTAGAATCACCCACTTCAAACCGAGCCATACCGCGATTATTATAAGCTTCGGCTAAATTGGGGTCGATCCGCAAAGCGCGATCGTAATCTGCGATCGCTCCAGCAAAATCCCTCATATAAAAGCGAGCTACACCCCGGCTGATATAAGCTTTAACAAAATCAGGATTTAACTTTAAGGCTTGATTAAAATCTTCAATCGCAGCTTCCTTATATGCTAAATCCAAATGTACTAGACCTCGGCTGATGTAAATAATGGCACAGTTAGGATTCAGTTCTAAGGCTCGATTAAAGTCCTTTAGGGCTATGTGATATGCTCCTAAATTACGGTGGGCGTTACCTCGGTTGTTATAAGCTGCCACGCAGTTAGGATTGATACCTAAAACTCGATCGAAGTCCTCTATCGCCCCTCCATCGTCCCCCAAGTCATACCGGACAAGCCCCCGATTGTAGTACGCTTTGACATTGTTCGGCTCAAGCCGCAAAACCTCATTAAATGTTGCAATGGCACCCTGGTAGTCCCCTTGCTGAGCCTTGTCTATACCTTCGTTCAAGCAATTTTTAATACTCATAGTTTGCAATTCCGATTCCGCAATAATTGATGTCCGATCTTTTGACTATTGGTGGGATTGCTAAAAATCCCACCAATAGCTTTACAAATTTGTATGAATGGGCATAGAAACCAGGTTAGAAACCAGGTTTATGAAAAAAATCGTCCTTTTAAACAGTTAACTATCTGCATAAATCCGGTTTCTAGCCCTACCTGGGGTCAGTTCCGATTTGCGAAACTCAAACTAGAGTAGATTTCTCTCCCGGCTTATGTATAGTCAATATGCCATTTTTTGCCTGTCCATTTGAGGCAAATATTTGAGGATAATTGTCTAATCGCTCTGGTTTACCCTGTCTGTCTAATCCGTAAATATACCGTTATTTACCCCAAAATTAACGGTTGACAGATCATTCTTTACAAAATCTTTATATATAATCTAGTTAGTTTCACTTAAGCTTTATATTTTAAATATACAGACACAGACAGGTGCAGGAGGGTGGCTCTATACAAATGTAAAATTTTTAACAGCCTTGAGGAGGAATTATACTACTTCCTTTAAGACAGCAATTTTGAAGAGGGAGATGGGAAAAGGACACAAGGGCAAAAGGGCAAGAAGAACTAAGTGTTACTACCTAAATGGCATCCAGATTAAAACAAAAAAGGCAAAAGAAAAGATAACTTTTGCCTTTTAACTTTTAACTTTTTCTTTTTGCCTATTCAGAAGCATCCTGGGCGGCAAAGCTATAAATTTTTTGGGTTTCTAGATGGCTACAGACAGAAGAAGGCAACTGCTGCAAAGAGAATGTTTGCCGATCGAGCTGTATCTGCAAACCAGTCAGGGGGTCGCAACCCGGAGAAATCAGGAATTCCAAACGTTGGACGTAGGGTAAAGCGGCTAATTTGTCAAGAATCTGCGCGATCGCTTGGACATAAGGATGGTTAGATTGCTCGAACCATCCCGGTGCTGCTAAATTGGGTTGATCGAAGCCCAAGTGAACGGTAAGGGAAGGCTTGCCGAAGAGAGCGATCGCCACAGGTCGCGCTTCCTCCTGCAAAAGCAAATGAGACGTTGCCGCTAAATAGCGCAATTTCTCCAGCCGATCGTACCGTTCTTGTACAGAAGCAGCTTCATCTTTCCACTCGATCGCCACCGTTACCAGATAAGTCTGCAACAGCATATGACCGAGTTTTTCCGCTTTGGTGGCGAGATAACTGGAATTGTAAGGCGTCGCCTCGATCAACAACGGCACGCGATCGACCACTTCCAAACCGTAACCCTTCAAACCCGCAATTTTGCGAGGATTATTCGTAATCAAGCGAATTTTTTTGACATTCAAATCGTTGAGAATTTGCGCCCCTACCCCATAATTTCGCAGGTCGGCGGGGAAACCCAATCGCTCGTTTGCCTCTACTGTATCGAGACCCAAATCCTGCAAGGAGTATGCCTTCAACTTATTAATTAAACCAATTCCCCGACCTTCCTGGCGCAAATAGACCACCACCCCTCTACCCGCACTTTCGATCATCTTCAGCGCTGCTTGCAACTGCATCCGACAGTCGCAACGCAGAGAACCCAAAGCATCACCGGTAAGGCATTCCGAGTGCATCCGCACCATCACTGTTTGGTCTGGGAACTCAGATGGGTCTCCTTTGACAATCGCGACGTGTTCCGAATTGTCCAAACTGTTGCGATAAGCGTAAATTTGGAACTGACCGAATTGACTTGGTAATTGGGCTATAGTTTCGCGGCAGACAAATCGTTCGTGCTGGAGGCGATAACTAATTAAATCTGCAATGCTGATAATTTTAAGATGGTGAGTTTTCGCATACTCAATTAACTCCGGCAACCGCGCCATCGATCCATCAGGGTTTTGAATTTCGCAGATCACTCCCGCAGGATACAATCCCGCCATTCTCGCCAAATCGACACCGGCTTCCGTATGACCGGCCCGTTTCAGTACGCCCCCAACTCTAGCGCGGATCGGGAAGATGTGGCCCGGACGCCGCAAGTCGTTAGGTTTGGTAGATGGGTTAATGGCTACCTGGATCGTGCGGGCCCGATCCTCGGCGGAGATGCCAGTAGTAACGCCCAGATGGGTAGCAGCATCGATGCTGACAGTGAACGCTGTCTGGTTGCTATCGGTGTTGTTGCTTACCATTAAAGGCAGGTCGAGTTCGTCGAGACGATCGCCCGTTAGCGCCAGACAAATCAGTCCCCGCGCATACACTGCCATAAAGTTAATCAAGTCGGGCGTAGCGAACTGAGCCGCGCAAATCAAGTCTCCCTCGTTTTCGCGACTTTCGTCATCTACAACTACTACCGCTCGACCGGCCTTAATCTCTGCCAGAGCGGCTTCTATTGAGTCAAATTGAAAAGATTGAGTAGAGGCGTTTTGGGGCGATTCCACAGGTTAGCGATCGTAAACTTTTCTTAAAGCTTTTCATCTTTGATTGTAGCCCACTCCAGTTGATACCGAGTTGACTGGAGCGGTGGTTTCTGGCCGGTTTGACGATCCCACCTGGATGAAACCCAACATCGAAAATCGAAACTTAATTGCTAATACTCATAGTCGATCGCGGCAATCACCTTGACACCGTGCTAGTTTTATGATATGTTGGCCGCCATGCCGAAAACCAAGCGTCAAAATTATCTGGTTTGGAAACCACAGTCGATTCAAAACTGACCAGCCTGTAAAAAGGTCGAACGGGAGACCACGATTCGTTAAATAGGTTGAAAATAAAGGATGAAAAATGACTAAAAGCTTCAAGAATAGTTGTTTAAAGCACGCATAGGGTGGGCTACACACTTTCTTGACGCTCTGGACAAGTAGGAAGCCTACTCCCTTGAAGAAAGCAGGAAGCAGACCCTCTAGAAATTATGTATTTCTAGTTGAATGGTAAGACTTAAATAAGTTTAGCCAAGTTTTGTGTAGCAGCTACTTAACTACTACAATGCAACAAAAGTTCAAACGTTTTCTTCTAAACCAAAAAAGTACAAAGGTCAAGCATCATGGGTGATATGGGGCGCGTGCCCGTTGGGATTGTTGGCGCGTCAGGTTACGGCGGTGTCCAACTGGTAAGGCTCCTAAAGGAACATCCGGGAGTCGAACTGGTATATTTAGGCGGTGAAAGTAGTGCAGGGAAACCTTTTTCCGATCTGTACCCGCACCTGGGTCATCAAGTTGACCTGACGATCGAGCCGATAGATTTAGAAAAAATAGCAGCTCGCTGTCAATTTGTGTTTCTCTCTCTTCCCAATGGTTTGGCCTATAAGATGGCACCAAGTCTGTTGGAGAAGGGTTGCAAAGTTTTGGATCTCTCAGCAGACTATCGATTTGCTGACATAGACACTTATACAGCATGGTACGGAGGCGATCGCAACGACAAAGCAGTCGCAGCATCAGCAGTTTACGGTTTACCGGAACTGTATCGCGATCGCATCGCTTCTGCCCAGCTAGTGGGATGTCCCGGTTGCTATCCCACCGCTAGCTTGCTAGCCCTCTCTCCCCTGCTCAAACAAGGGTTAATTCTGCCAGAAACTGCCATCATCGATGCTAAATCGGGCACTTCTGGTGGTGGGAGACAAGCCAAAACTCATCTGCTGCTGGCAGAAGCAGATAACTCCTTGGGAGCTTATGGCGTCGCCCGCCACAGGCACACCCCAGAAATCGAGCAAATCTGTAGCGACTTAGCCGGACATGAAGTTACGGTGCAATTTACTCCTCACCTAATTCCAATGGTGCGGGGAATATTGGCCACCGTTTACGCCACCCTTAGAGACCCGGGATTAGTGCGAGAAGACTTAATTACAATCTTCAATGCCTTCTATCGCAACGCTCCTTGGGTGAAAGTATTGGCAGGTGGTGTATATCCGCAAACTAAGTGGGCTTGCGGTACAAATCTCTGCTACATAGGCGTCGAAGTTGACCCCCGCACCGATCGCGTCATCGTCATGTCGGCAATAGATAATTTAATGAAAGGTCAGGCCGGTCAAGCTGTTCAGTGTATGAACCTGATGAGCGGTTGGGAAGAAACCTTGGGATTACCCCAAATGAGTTTCTATCCCTAATTAGGGGATAGGGATTAGGGGTTAGGGAAGAGCAGGGGGGCAGGGGGGCAGGGGGGCAGGGGAGCAGGGGAGCTTGAGGAACGGAAGAATTAATATTTTCCCTCTCGCTCTTCCCTAACCCCTAACCCCTAACCCCTAACCCCTAACCCCTAACCCCTAACCCCTAACCCCTAACCCCTAACCCCTAGCCCCTAGCCCTAGCCCTACTTTGGCCCTAAACCGACAGCGCCTGCGTAAAGGGCTTGGTCACCCAATTCTTCCTCAATTCGCAGCAGTCGGTTGTATTTAGCCACACGTTCGCTGCGACACAGAGAACCGGTTTTAATTTGACCGGCGCGAGTAGCTACAGCTAAATCTGCGATGGTGGTATCTTCTGTTTCGCCAGAACGGTGGCTGATGATCGATCGATAACTGTTGCGAGTTGCCATGTCGATCGTTTCTAAAGTTTCCGTTAAAGAACCAATTTGATTGAGCTTAATCAAAATGGCATTACCGGCATTGGTTTCGATGCCTTTTCGCAACCGTGTGGGGTTGGTGACAAACAAGTCATCACCGACTAGCTGGACGCTAGAACCTAACTTCTCGGTTAGCAAAGTCCAGTTTTGCCAGTCTTCTTCGTGCAGTCCATCTTCAATAGAAACAATGGGATACTGCCCAACCAGCTTACCTAAATAATCGATGAACTCAGCGGGCGAGTGAGCTGCACCATCATAAACGTACTGACCCTCTTTGTAGAATTCGCTGGCTGCTACATCTAGCGCCAAAGCAACTTCTTCTCCGGGTTTATAGCCAGCCTTCTCAATAGCAGCTACCAACAAATCCAAAGCCGCCTGATTCGATTCTAAGTTCGGTGCAAATCCACCTTCATCGCCAACTCCGGTCAGCAAGCCTTTGTCGTGCAACACTTTGCTCAGGGAAGAAAACACTTCTGCACCCCAGCGTAAGGCTTCCCGGAAAGTCGGTGCGCCTACAGGTACAATCATGAATTCTTGAAAATCCACATTGTTGTCAGCGTGGGCACCACCATTGATTACGTTCATCAAGGGCACAGGTAATAGGTTCGCCAAAGGGCCACCCAAGTAGCGATAGAGAGGCAGAGTCAGTGCAGCTGCACTGGCTTTCGCTGCTGCCAGAGAAACTGCCAAAATCGCATTTGCGCCCAGATTCGATTTATTTGCGGAACCATCTAGATCGATCATAGTGCGATCGATCAGTTCCTGGTTAACTGCATCGAGATCGATCAGTTCCGGGGCAATTTTCTCTTTGACATTTTCCACGGCGATGAGAACTCCTTTGCCTCCGTAACGGCTTTTATCGCCGTCCCGCAGTTCGTGAGCTTCAAAAGTGCCGGTAGAAGCACCGCTGGGAACTTGGGCTAGCCCCATGACGCCGTTAATCAGATGCACTTCGGCTTCAACGGTAGGACGCCCGCGAGAGTCGAGGATTTCTCGCGCCTGAATAAATTCGATCGCAGTATCTAGTGTGTCGGTCATAATCAACCTTGTGATAGCGCTGATGAGAATTGGCTTGCGACGGGCGGCAGTGCTTTCGGATAAAGATGCACTCCTGCAAGCCCGATTGTTAAGCATAGATGCTCAACAGACTTTTCACATCCAGATTAAAAATGTCTGCGGATTTGGTTTGTGTTTTTGTTAACAAAGGCGTAAAGGTGTGCAACTGGCGATAGACTCGGATGCTCCCAGCCAACCCTTACAATAGAAAACAGTGAAAGCATTTGGAATTGGTCATGCGACTGCTACACACAATGCTGCGCGTCGGCAACCTGGAAGAATCCCTCAAGTTCTACACTGAAGTCCTGGGTATGAAGTTGCTGCGCCAAAAAGATTATCCAGATGGCAAGTTTACTCTGGCTTTTGTGGGATACGGCGATGAGTCTGACCACACCGTCCTGGAATTAACTTACAACTGGGGTACTGACAAGTACGATTTGGGCGATGCTTACGGTCATATTGCCATTGGCGTCGATGATATTTATGCTACCTGTGCAGAAATTAAGGCTCGTGGCGGTAAAGTAGTGCGGGAACCCGGGCCGATGAAACACGGTACTACCGTAATTGCTTTTGTTCAAGACCCCGATGATTACAAGATCGAACTGATTCAACTGGGTACTCAAGGCTCTGCCGGCGAAAAGCAAAAATCTAAACAGGAACTGCTTACAAAGTAAAAAGAATAATGCTATCCTAAGAACAGACCTGGACCCATGCGGCCACAACGCCCAAACCTTGTCAGGACCGGAAGGTAGCAGCAATACGGGATGCTTGTAGCAGGCGTGGTATCCGGGTCCCCGTTTTTTAAGAGCGTTTTTTGGCTATGGCTGGTTTAGGAGATCTTGTCAAAAAAGCCTTTTACCTGGGAGTTGGTGTAGTTGCCACCGCAGGGGAAAGAGCGGGTATGACACTGGCTGAACTGAGAGAGCAAGCCCAAAAGCTGGCAGATGAAATGGTGGCGAAGGGTGAAATGACTACAGAGGACGCCCGACGCTTAGTAGACGAGATGGTAAACCGAGCCCAGCAACAGCAACCGATCGACTCATCATCCACTGGCAGCAAACCCTCTGAACCGCGTAGGATTGAAATTGTCGTGGAAGATGACGATGCCTCTGGAGGCGAGGGTAAGAATGTCGATGTTTTACGGCAACAAGTGATGTCATTACAAGACGAACTGCGCCGTCTGAAGCAAGATTAGTATCATCACAAAAGATTGATTGTCAGCACTGGCGATCGCAGTCTATGGCCGACTTTTTTGATTCAGTCTTCTGGCGTAGGTTGCCACTCAACAATCACTGATAATTTTGTATATCATGTTGAAATTAAAAGGCTTCTCTCGCTAATTTCTCTATTTATTTTGAGAGCCAGCCCAGCATAAACACTATGGAAGAATGGCAAAAAAATTTGGTTGAAATACTAGAAACAGTAGCTGATGAAGTGGAGCAATTCTTACTGGAAATGACTGAAACGCTAGAAACGTTTGCAGAATTTTCTGAAGAATTCGCTCATCAGTTGCACAGCACTATATCTGAAGATATCGAACGGTTTTTTAGTGAAATAGTAGATCCAATGCTGGGCGTTACTCCTCAGCTTGAAGACACATTATTTGATGAGGAATGGACAGTAACCGATGCAGAAGATCCTTTGATAGCGCAATATCCTGCCTGTGTTGGTTGTCGTAATTTCCACGGTCAATTTTATGGTGGAAATTTGCTTGTTTGTGGAATGCACCCTTATGGTTGGTCAGGCGAGAATTGTCCTGATTGGGAAGCAGGCGAAAATAGCGATAACGATTACAACCCACCATTTATTTTTTAGGTATGGATTATGACTAACTCTTCAACTGACCCAGTTATTTCGTCGGAATCTGTAGTTATAGAGCAAAATTCACAGATAAAGTATGGCGAACGCCACATCGCAGAAGGAAAGTTGATTACTTTTCCAAATCCGCGTGTGGGGCGACGCTACAATGTCAACGTTAGTTTGCCAGAGTTTACTTGTAAGTGTCCGTTTTCTGGCTATCCAGATTTTGCGACAATCCATATTAACTATGTTCCAGATGAAAAGGTGGTGGAGTTGAAGGCGCTGAAGCTATATATTAATAGTTATCGCGATCGCTACATTTCCCACGAAGAATCGGTTAATCAAATTTTAGATGACTTCGTTGCTGCTTGCGACCCCTTAGAAGTAACTGTCAAAGGAGATTTTTCTCCTCGCGGTAATGTTCATACAGTGATAGAGGCGCATCATCACAAATCAGATGCTAAAATCTAGTGCAATGCAGTAGAAGCGATAGACTGCTCTCCCATAAATGTAGCGAGTACAATATTATCTAACTTTAGGGTGCGTTAGGCACGGCTAATAAGGTCGAGTGTCAAAACAAATAATTTTGTTTGCCTCGCCGAATCCGAAAGTACCACAAAATCTGTAACATTAACAAACTTTTTTCAGCATCAATGCTAAAGGTCATAATTTTTGTTATTTTACATCCCCCATTCGGGTGATAATCACCTGTTGACAATTTGATTAGTAATAACTAAGCGAGCGTAAATAAACTAAAGATAATTTATTATAGGGTGGGCATTGCCCACCAAAATGGCTGTAAACCAAATCCGGGTTTATTAGCCCCTTTATAACGAACCACAGAGGCGCAGAGGGCGCAGAGAGAAGAGAAAGAAGATAACGGGGGTAGGTAATCCGGATTTAGTATAACCCTTCAACAGAGATAATGGTGGGCAATGCCCACTCTAAGTTTTATTGTATCCACCTACTTATAGGTAATCGTCTGCAACCATCGCTTTTATCACTTTTATATTGACCGACTCTAGAGACGTTTCATAAAACGTCTCCACAATGTTTAGCCCAAAAATTAAAGGATTTAACAACCCGATATTTCGTTTGACATCACCTTTTCGGGTGATAAATATCTACTCATTTGTATTTGTTCTGTCCAATTCAGCAATTTGTCAATTGCTGAAATTTTTTTGAATTTTATCCGGATGGTTTATCGAGAGGTACGGATAACGCAGTAGAACAGTAACCAAGGACATCTACAATGCGCGTCTACACCTCTCTTATCCTATCTGGTTTGTTAGTTTCTGGGGTTGCAGCTAACAGCAAAATTTTTGAAAAACGCCTTTCTGAAAATCAACAAAAATGTGACTCAGTTCAAGCTTTTGTTGCTGATGGGAAAAACCCAGATGATGATGACAGTCGCGGTAGCGGACGGCTGATCGCACATCCCAATCATAATTTTTCTATAACTGAAGCTTTAGTAACAGATGGAAAAAATCCAGATGATGATGACAGTCGCGGTAGCGGTCGTTTCAGTACGTATCTCAATAGCAGTTTTGATTTAGGTCAAGCTTTTGTTGCTGAAGGGAAAAACCCAGATGATGATGACAGTCGCGGTAGCGGTCGTTTCAGCACCTATCTCAATAGCAGTTTTGATTTAGGTCAAACTTTAGTAGCAGATGAGAAAAACCCAGATGATGACGACAGTCGCGGTAGCGGACGTTTCACCACGCATCTCAATAGCAGTTTTGATTTAGGTCAAGCTTTTGTTGCAGATGGGAAAAACCCAGATGATGATGACAGTCGCGGTAGCGGTCGTTTCACCACACATTTCAATAATAATTTCGATCTGAATGAAGATTTAGTCGCTGGGGTTAAGAATCCACCCAATCGGAAAACCCGCAATGGACGCTTAAGCACAATTTTCAATCCGAATTTCAATTCGTCACAAGATTTAGTTGCTACGGTTAAGAATCCGCCTAACCGGAAAATTCTTGGCAGCGGACGGTTCATGATGGAGCCCAATCTAAATGATGCTTAAATTTTGGAGAAAGTAAAGAATTAAAAATCTCGTCACGATTCTCTACAACTTACGATTTTTAATTCCTAAGCTTTTAAAGTATTTCTGGTTTCCAAGTACCGTGAAATCCCATAGGAACAATGCTGGGTAATCCCAGTTTGCACACAGGTTTATCATCGAGTCTTTCGCTATCAAATATCCAAACTTCGCTGCTGTTTGTGTTGCCATCAAACACAACTGTCAGTACCCAACCTCGCTCGGTATTGATGGCATCGGGAGCATAAATGGGTTCCATAGGATAGCGATTTTCGCCTAGTTCGGCTGCTGTCAGAGTGCTGCTTTGATTGTCGAAACGTGCGATCGCACCATACATTTCTTTAGCAGTATCAACATCTTGCCGTTGCAAGGACAGATAAGTAAAGCGCGAAGCTTTGCCGATGTGCGATGGCGGTACAACTGGGAATTCGCAATCTCGATCTAACAATTCCTCCGATGTTTGGACTTTAGCCGTTTTGGGGTCGAGATGCACTTGCCACAAAGTTGATTTGGCGGGAGTTTGCATTTCTCCGCTGGCTACTTCCTTCAAACGTTGGTTGGTTTGAAAGTCTCGATAACGGACAAAATCTATCACAGCTAAATTGTTAGCATCTACGTAACCGTTAGCAAAATGCCACTGATACCAAGGTTCCGTTTCCCCACGACTAACTAAAGATAGGGTTTCGCGATCGAAAATTAAAATTTGGGTTCCCAGCTTGGGTTTCCATTCCATTGCGTCGCTGAAGCTGTACAAACCAATTGCAGCTGGAAGTAAATTCACCCGTACTGGCGGAATGAAGAAAACAAGATATTGGCCAGCCATGACAAAATCATGCACTAGGGGAATTCCATCCACAGTGATTGACTGCTTTTGCACAATCTTGCCTGTGCGATCGCTTTTATATATATTCAGTTTGGAATTAACTCCGGGAGTGATGCCAAAGTTAAAAATTTCCCCCGTTTGCGCGTCCTGTTTGGGATGTGCAGAATAAGACAACTCACCACTCAGTCCGGATAAATCGTCCCATCCCCTAGTTTGCAAAGTTTGCAAGTCTAAAGCGTGCGGTTTTCCGCCTTCCCAAAGTGCTAACAGCTTATCGCTTAAGGCTAATACGGAGGTATTAGCGCTATTTTTCACCGATCTGAACCATTGATTCCAGATTGGCCCAGGTGCGGTCATACCATAGTTTCCGTAGAGATATCTATCCGCTTGAGATTCCGCTAGATATCCATCTGTTTGCACGTAGCGATAGACGCCTGTAGCCTTACCATCGCTGAAGTTGACGGCGAGGATAGCACCATCGCCATCAAACCAGTGTCCCACGCGATCGCTTCCTCGTGCCAACCGTGCTGGGCCATTACGATAAAGAGTGCCGCGCAAACTTGCTGGTATTTTGCCGAAAAGAAGTGACAGGGAAGTGAGGGGAAATTCTTTCGCCGGTTGGGAGAAAGCTTTTGCCCAAGCTTTTTGCGTCGATCGTAACTCAGAAGTTTTCATATTGCAGATTGGTAATTGGCGGCAAATAAATTAAAAATTCTATTTTCACAATACTTCATCTTTAATCACTTCCAGATAACTTTTACCAAATTTTTTATCTGGTTCCAAATAGTTACCTTCTGCCCATTCATTCCAAGACCTAATGAAGATAATCCTTTTTTCTTTGGGGTTATTTTCCACCTTTGAGAGTGCTTCTTTAAGGTGAATACGGAATAACTCTGGAGTTGAATCGTGAAACACCACACCATTTACACTACTCCTGGGTGTATTATCCCAATTAGGAAAAATACAAGGATAGTGTTCAAATGTTACTGCTTCCTTCAAAAAAGCATTTTTAATACCTTCAGCGTAAGTACAAACTATCGGAACTTTCCTATTTCTTTTGGGTAATTTTTGATTCAATAAAGAATTTATCTTGGTGTAATACTTATCAAAAATAGTACTTTTTGGGAAAAATTGCGGTGCTATTAATTTGGGCGAAACACCACGGGCAAAATCGGGATTAATAATGATAGAAGCGTCAAAGCCATTTAGCTCTGGAACCCAGGATGGGTCAAAAACAACGCCCATAAAATATAAACCTGTTAAACCGGATTTAATGGCTAATTCTCGCCAATAATCAGTAAACAATTTTGGCTCGGGCAATTTTTTCGGACGGTAAACTATGAAGAGTGGCTTTCCATCAATTTTAATGTAACGCGGATCGGAAAAAGCCTCTAAAACTGTATAAAAATGAGCTTCATAGTCTGACAAACCAGGATATGTCTGTGCCATTAATATTTTGTCGGGACTACCGTGCCAAATACCACTCCAGGTTTCATTTGCCCATCCCAAACAAAAAGGAAAATTTGGTTCGCCCGACTTTAAGACTTCATTAAATGGCCTTTCAAGCAAACGCTTTCCGGCAAACCAATAATGCCAATAACAAAAACCTTCTATTCCGTAATGTTTCGCCATTTCTGCCTGGGCTTGGCGAGTTTCTGGTACGCGCAAGTCATAAAAACCTAAATCTGCTGGAATATGTGGTTGGTAATGACCGGGATATAATGGTTTGGCCTTAGCAACATTTGTCCATTCAGTGAATCCTTTACCCCACCATTCATCATTTTCTGGAATCGGATGAAACTGGGGAAGGTAAAAAGCAATCAGACGAGCTTTTGGAGATTGGAAGTCCATTTATTTCTACCGTACTTAGTATCGTCAGACTTGTGGTACAAACTTCTTATTTCTAGCACACTAAGTACGGAAGTCGGAATATTCCTATGCCCGTCTGGGGCTACTACGCTTTTATTGGACTCCTACATTCCGCAAGACTCCATCAATTTTGTCAGCTGTTTGCGTTTTACCCTGAGATCTGTATAAATCGCTAGCTTGCTTTAAAGTAGCGATCGCCTCTTCTACCTTAACCTGGCTTGCAAGGGCAACTCCCAAGTTATGGTGCGCTTCTGCATACTGGGGATTAATGCGAATAGCTTCTTCCCACATTGATATCGCTTTTGTTAGGTTATTTTGCTTGTACAGAGCAACTCCCAAATTATTGTAAGCTTCTGCATCTTCAGGCGCGAGGGTGATTGCTTTTCGCAATTCAGATATCGCTTCTTCCAATTTGCCTTGATCTGTGAGATCGGTTCCCAGGTTAATATGAGCTGTAACATTGTTGGGATTGATGCGAATAGCTTCTCTGTAGGCGGCGATTGCTTCCGATCTTTTGCCTACGTTTCTGAGGGCGACTCCCAAATTATAGTTAGCTTCTGCATGGTTGGGATTGACGCGAATAGCTTCTCTGTAAGCTGCTATTGCTTCCTGGATCTGACCTTGAGCTTGCAGAGATACCCCCAGGTTATAATGAGCTTGTGCTAAGTCGGGATAGATGCGAAGTGCTTGCCTGGTTTGCTCGATCGCTTCTGGCAATTTGCCTTGTTGTTTGAGAATCAGCCCTAAGTTAGCATGAGCTTCGGCATAATTAGAATCCATTGCGATCGCTTTGCGAAAAGCTACTTCTGCATCCTTGATGTTTCCCTGTTTATAGTTAGTTACGCCTTGGTAGTAGTAAGCGATCGCGTTTTCCTTGTGACCGATCGCTTCTTGAATCGCCGCTACAGCCACTTTCGGATTCCCTGACTCTTGCTCTACCAATGCCAATCCCAGTTTGGCTTCTTGCAGTCCGGGGTTCAATTTTATCGCTTTTTGGTGAAATTCGCGAGCTTTATCCACATTTCCCAGGCGACGGTACGCTTCTCCTAAATTAGTGTACCCGTCTGCATAATTGGCGTCTTGGCCAATTTGAAAAGTGTAGCACTCGATTTTTTTCTGTAGTGCTGCTTTTTCTTGGTCGTTCAGAGCAGTTTTTCTGAGGAAATCTGCCTGTGGGTCATTGACCAAAAAGCCACCGCAATCTTCTAGTACGGTGACGGCCATCCTCTTTGACGACGAGGATGAGGGAGTAAAATACAGATAGGCGGCGATGCCAGTACCAAGGATAGCTACGATACCGGCGGCAATACCAATCCGAGTAGATGCTTTATTAAGTGGTAACATTTGCGATCGCGGCTATTGGGAGAATTAGCCTCTTAGTTTACCCCAAATTGTAGGATCGCGCTCAAAGATTACGTGCGATCGTGATAATAATAGCATCTCCTACCCTATCTGCCAGCTCTACAATTACGCAGATGGGCATTGGGTACAGGCGCATGGAACATAGGGGGGTAATCGACGCCGATTTAGTATATTTTTTTCTTTTAGTAAAATTTTTATTTTTTTTATAGTCAGAAAGTATTAGGCCCCTCCCCGTCAACGGAGAGGGGGTTGGCCTTGCTACCAATTACACCAAACGAATCTAAACTAATGCTGCCGATGCTTTCAAAGCAAAAATTTTCTCGATCGCATCTTCCACCACTTTATCGGGAGTAGAAGCACCGGAGGTAATTCCCACTACAATTTTGCCTTCTGGTAACCAATTTTCTTTTACCTCTAAATTGCCGTGCAACAGTTTATGCTCAACCCGATTTCCTGGCAAAATACGTTCGGCGCTATCGATATGATAGGAAGGAATTCCGCGCTCGCTGGCAATTTGCTGTAATTGCGTGGTGTTGGAAGAATTGAACCCACCAATAACTACGATTAAATCGAGGCTTTCTTTGACAAGATTTAACATAGCATCTTGACGCTCTTGCGTAGCATCACAAATTGTGTTGAAGCTTTGGAAATGATCGTTTAATTTGTCAGGGCCGTACTTTTTCATCATCGTCCGCTCAAACATTTTGCCAATCTGTTCGGTTTCGCTTTTGAGCATAGTAGTTTGGTTGGCAATACCGATATGCTCTAAATCGATATCCGGATCGAAGCCTTTTGAGAAAGCACGACTGAATTTAGCCAAGAATTCATCGCGATTGCCACCGTTAAGAATATAGTTGGCGACATATTCTGCCTCTTTCATATCCAGAACGATGAGATATTTATTAGCAAAAGAACTGGTGGCGATCGTTTCTTCGTGTTTGTATTTGCCGTGGATGATGGAAGTGTAATTCTTTTTCTTGTGTTTCTCAACAGTGTTCCAAACTTTAGATACCCAAGGGCAAGTTGTATCTACTATTTTGGAACCTTTGTCGTTAAGCAGCTGCATTTCTTGAACGCTGGCACCGAAGGCGGGTAAAATCACGACATCATCGGCACTAACGCAGGAAAAGTCCTTTTTACCTTCCACAACGGGAATAAACTGCACCTCCATCTGCTGCAATCTTTCATTTACAGAAGGGTTGTGAATAATCTCGTTAGTAACCCAAATGCGTTCGGTAGGGAAATGTTGACGGGTTTCGTAAGCCATTGCTACAGCTCGTTCCACACCCCAGCAAAAGCCAAATGCCTCCGCTAGCCGGATGGTAACGTCACCCCGTTGCAGGGTGTAGTGATTATCGCGGATTTGCTGAATTAGATTGCTTTGATATTCGGATTTGAGAACATCAGCAACTTCGTCTTGATGACCGAATCCTTTGCGGTGGTAGTTCTCCGATTGTTGGAGCGATCGTTTGAAGGCTTTTGTATCCATTGGCGTTTTTTCTGATAATCCATATCCAGCTGTTATCAGACTACCATTGAAGAAAGGGCGTCGGGGCTAGGGGGCAGGGGGAAGAGAAGCATTAGGCGTTGGTGGCTGAAGTTGTGTTTGGCTGTGGAGTATTAAGGCGGAACGCCAAACTAGGTAGCCTTGACGACTCAGGTGCAATCCGTCTGTAGTCAGTTCGAGGCGGAGATTGCCGCGATCGTCAGTAAAGAGGGGATATAGATCGAAGTACTTGGTATTCTCTTCTTGAGCGATTCTCTCAAGTTCTTGGTTAAGCGAACGAATGCGATCGGCAGGAATGGCAAGCAAGCGATCGCGTCCCTCCCAAGTGGACTCTTCCCCCCCGTGAGGCAAAATCGACTGCACTACAATTTGCGCTTGGGGATGAACCCGCCGCAGACGCCGCACAATTAAACGATAGCTCCATAAAATGTCTTTGTCTGACACCCCGCGAATCAAGTCATTGATGCCAATCATGACAAAAATAGTCTCAGGGTGGGTGCGATCGAACAAATCTAATCTCCGCAGCAGACCAGCGGAAACTTCCCCCGAAATCCCCTGATTTAGCCAGCTTTTACCGGGAGGTAATAAATCTGGCGGGAACCACAAACTCAAGGAATCCCCAGCCAAGATGTTTAAATGCTGGGGCGGTTTATCGGCTACTACTTTTGCTTCCTGTGCCAGGATACTCACCCACTTTTGATAGCTGAGGCGATGGCGCTGCCCCAGCCCAGAGGAGGATGCAGGTAATTCGCGCATCAGGTTTTCTCGCGTTGTCGTGGCATTGAGGCGGGATTCTATGGGCGACCAGTAATCCCGCAGCTGCCAGACTAGCAGCAGTATTAATAACCCATTAGCAGCGAGGGATAAAATCGCCCAGTTAGGATAGGTTTTCCAGCGATGGGGCACTCGATCGAATTTAACTGATAAAAACCTTACGGAAACTATGAAAACCCCACATTTAAAGGTAAACAGGTCTTGAGACAAGAACCTATTTTACCTAAATTAGGAAAGGTTTCATTGAATATTTTTAACACATATCAGTGATTGTTCATGGTTCATAGCTTAGTTTTGCGTTTTTGCGGCTATGAACCCTGAACTGCAAACTCTTTCCCAAAAGGAAAAGCACGGCTACTCGTTTTTAAAACTTAGCCCCGAAGCAAACTCTTCTCCGTAACCTTCTTCGCCGTGTTCGTTGATATCCAACCCTTGCTCTTCCACGATCGGCTTGACGCGCAAAGCCATAACTGCGCCCAAAGCTTTGAGGATGATCAATGTGCCGATCGCTGCAAAAACGTAGGTTGCCGCAACACCAACGAATTGCTTCCACAATAGCTCTGGATGGCCGGCAAGTAAACCATCGGCTCCACCTGAGTTAACAACTTTGTTGGCAAAAACGCCTGTCAGAAGAGCGCCGACTGTACCGCCGACACCGTGGACGGCATAAGTGTCCAGAGAATCGTCAAATTGCAATTTAGCCTTGAGGCTAACAGAATAGAAACAGCAAAGAGAGGTGATCGAACCGATCAGAATAGCTGCGATCGGAGAAACGAATCCTGCTGCTGGGGTAACGCCTACGAGTCCGGCGAGGAAGCCGGTGGCAATGCCGATCGCGGTTGGCTTACCTCGAAGTACCCATTCCACAATTATCCAGGTCAGACCGGCTGCTGCTGCTGCTACGGTTGTAGCTACAGAAGCAACGGCTGCCAGACCGGAGGCTCCGCCGGCACTACCGCCGTTAAAGCCAAGCCAACCAAACCAAAGCAAGCCTATTCCCAGTAAGACGTAAGGAACGTTGTGAGGTGCTGCCGGTTGTGTCGGATAGGTTTTGCGGGGGCCAAGAATATAGACTGCTACCAAAGCGGAAACACCGGAACTGATGTGTACAACTGTACCGCCGGCAAAGTCTAATGCTCCCAGGTCTAGGAGCCAGCCACCTTTACCCCAAACCCAGTGAGCTAGGGGAGAGTAGATAAAGGTAGACCAAAGCAATATAAACCAGAAATATGCTTTGAAACTCATCCGCTCAACGATCGCACCTGAAATCAAGGCGGGTGTGATGATGGCGAACATCATGTTGTAAAGCATGAAAAGTTGATGCGGAATCGTGCTGGCATAGCCGATCGCGCTTGGTTTGTCGAACTCGACGCCGCTCAAAAATGCCCAGTTCAAGCTACCAATAATGGGATTGGCAGTAAAAGGGGGATCTTGTCCTGGATTGATGGTATTGGGTGCAAAGGCGAGGCTGTAGCCCCACAGCGCCCAGGTAACGCCAACAACTGCCATGAGAATCAAGCTCATCATCATGGTGTTGAGGACGTTGCGCGATCGCACCAATCCTCCGTAGAAAAATGCCAATCCGGGCGTCATTAACAACACCAGACCGGTGGAAATCAACATCCAGGCTGTGTCGCCAGTATCAATAGCAGGCTGTGCAGTAGCTGCACCAGACGCTTCTTGACTGGAAGCATCCGGTGTGGGGACGACAGGTAACGGAGCTACTTCTGCTGGTGAAGCTGTTGGGGATGGAGATATTTCACTTGTAGGACTTGGGCTGGCAGCATCTGTGGGGGAAACCGTGGGCGATGGCGATGCTTCCGGAGAGCCCGTGGGCGATGGCGATGCTTCCGGCGAACCCGTGGGCGATGGCGATGCTTCCGGACTTGATAGCGTAGGAGAAGGACTTGCTAAAGGTGATGCGTCCTGGGCAAATGTGTTTTCCACCATTAACCCAAAAAATAGACACACCGAGATTAAGCAAGCAATGAGAAACTTTTTTAACACTTGTTTGTTCCCTTCAATATCGAAGAGTTGGCAGAAATGAATTCAATTGAACGAACTTTAAGTATCAGCTTTCTGTATTGTGCTATACAGATTTTTACCCTGAAATATGTGATGTGAGGCAGCGAATTGAGCGGGTAAAAATCACCAGATCGTTGTCTGTAAAGCTTAGATTCCAAGCGTTTGGAAATTGAGAGTTGCCGTAACTGAAAATTAGTTGCAGCGTAAAAAAATATCTGCCCTAAGTTCATTTCAAATAAACTTTAGAACTCAGGACAGAGTAACTTCCGTCAAATTTGCGACAAAATAAGCTGCAAATTAACTTTAAGCTAGAGCTAGAAACCACTGGTTAAGTTACCGGGCTTAGAGATGCCGCGATCGCCAGCAGCTTGTATACTGCTACCGCGTGCTTCTTTGAGAAAACCGCTGTAAGCTTCCATTCCGTGTTCGCCAATATCTAAGCCGACGATTTCTTCTTCTGGAGATACTCGGATACCAAGGGTGGACTTCAGCGCCAACCAGAAGATCGTGCTGACCAGAACTGTTATGCCTCCGACAGAGAGAATACCAACTACTTGAGGAATCACCTGTGTAAAGCCACCGCCCAGCAGTAAACCTTTTGCAGGGCCACTTGTGTACCAGGAGTAAACGCCAGGGCCAACGCTAAACAAACCAACAGCTAAGGTTCCCCACACACCACAAAGGAGGTGAACTGAGGTAGCGCCTACAGGGTCATCAATTTTAATCCTGTCGAAGAAGGTGACTGAGAAAACTACGATTATTCCGGCTACTAAGCCGATAATGAAAGCACCGCCAACGGTAACGTAAGCGCAGGGTGCTGTAATCGCAACCAAGCCAGCCAAAATACCGTTGATAATCATCGAAAGGTCTGGCTTGCCCAGGTATAGCCAAGCGACGGTTGTGGCGGCAACTCCACCAACAGCACCGGCCATATTGGTTGTGAGCGCAATATGAGTAATGGCATTAGCATCGGCAGCCATTGTCGATCCGGGGTTGAAGCCAAACCAGCCCAACCATAATATTAAGCAACCCAAGGTGGCGATACTCATGTTATGACCGGGCATAGCATAGCTTTCCCCGTCTTGATATTTACCCAGCCGTGGGCCCAAAAAAGCAGCTCCCATGAGCGCTGCCCAGCCACCAACCGAGTGAACTACGGTTGAACCGGCAAAGTCATAGAAACCCATTTTTGCGAGCCAGCCACCGCCCCAAATCCAGTGTCCGGTGATGGGGTAGGCAATACCCACAAGTAAGACGCTGAAGATTAAGAAGTCAACGAACTTAATTCTTTCGGCAACTGCTCCAGAAACGATCGTTGCTGCTGTTCCTGCAAATACTAACTGGAACAAAAATTTGGCAGAAAGGGGTACGCCAGTCCAGTTGAGCGAGCTGAAGATACCTTGATAAGCATCTCCTGTGGCGGGACTGTTATCTGCTCCGCTGAGGAAAAAGCCACCGCTGGTGCCGATGAAACCATTGCCATCGCTAAACATCAGACCAAAACCAATTGCCCAGAACGCAATGGTAGAAAGGGCAAAGACAATCAGGTTTTTAGCTAATACATTGACGGCGTTTTTCTCGCGGCAGAAGCCTGTTTCTAACATACAGAAACCGGCGTTCATAAAAAACACTAAAAAGGCGGCGATCGCAACCCATAGAGTATCCAAAGCCACCTTCAATTCGGCTGTTGTCGGCCCTGCGGCGGGAGCATCTTGTGCTACAGCTACGTAACCCCACGTCAGCACGAGCAAAGTTGCCAGGGGAATGCAGGCTTGCCAACTGGGAGACAGTCGCTTGATGGCTATTTGCAACTGTTTGAACATTTTGGCATTTCTGGAAAGGTAGAATTGCCAATTGGCAAAAAATTGCCTTGTTCTAGTTCTCGATCTCTTCTTTTTGAGCATGAGTTTAGACACGATCGCTGTACTGTTTTTCATTCAAGCAAATACAATCAAGTATTTAGCCTGAATTTCGGCTTACCAATGGTTTTGAAGCTAGTATCAATGCAATAAAGCACACACGTAACAGAGTGATGAACGAGGGATTCAACTCCTATCAACATCTAAAAAGAATGCCAACTTGCCCCTGCAAGTGCTAAGATTTTGTATTTGATTTATCAATTATTTCTGTATCAAAAAATACTTTTTATCATTTTCGCACCTCAAATGTGGCCTCTTCCGTTGTGACGCTGCGGTGCGAAGGTCTGGAGTGGGGAAGCCATTTGTGTCTCACATTAATTTTTATGTGAATTAAATTATTGTGAATAATTGCCAATAAATACAATTAAAATCGACCGATTGAGAAGATGCGATGGAAGTAGCAAATTCGTACTCTTAATAACCTCCATTATGCTTGTAATTGGGTGCGAGATTATCTGCGAACAAATGTGGAGGTTGAAGAGAGCGATCGCCATTTGTGCGATCGCACAGCTAAACCATAGACTTACACGAATGATTGCGAGAGTATTTTCATACTAATTTTCCCACATCCGTAAATTCTTCGATTAGTTTTAAGGCATTTTCTCCAAGTACTGCTTGTAGCCTAGTTCATCTAGTTGCGCTTGTTTTTGTAATACCGATTCTGCGAGATATTGACGATATTGCTGAACTTTTTCTAGCAATTCTGGCTGATGGCTAGCTAAGATTTGTACTGCTAAAAGTCCGGCGTTTTTGGCATTACCGATCGCAACTGTTGCGACGGGAATTCCCGCTGGCATTTGTACGATCGAATATAGCGAATCCACACCTTGCAAGTGGCGACTGGGGACAGGTACGCCGATCACGGGTAAGGGTGTCAGAGACGCAACCATACCGGGTAGGTGTGCCGCACCGCCC
Source organism: Aerosakkonema sp. BLCC-F183 (assembly GCF_041929145.1). Classification (NCBI taxonomy): domain Bacteria; kingdom Bacillati; phylum Cyanobacteriota; class Cyanophyceae; order Aerosakkonematales; family Aerosakkonemataceae; genus Aerosakkonema; species Aerosakkonema sp. BLCC-F183. Next base: position 76,318 of record NZ_JBHFNU010000079.1, read on the forward strand.
GCACCGGCGATAATAACTTTGATACCTCGCTGGTGAGCGCTTTTGGCGTATTCTACCATGCGATCGGGCGTGCGATGGGCAGAGACGATCGCGACTTCGCAGGGAACACCGAATTCTTCGCAAACTGCGATCGCTGCCTGCATGGTGGGCAAATCGGAATCGCTGCCCATAATAATACCTACTAATGGTTGAGTCATTTGTCAGTTGTCAGTTGTCAGTTGTCAGTTGTCAGTTGTCAGTTGTCAGTTGTCAGTTGTCAGTTGTCAGTTGTCAGTTGTCAGTTGTCAGTTGTCAGTTGTCAGTTGTCAGTTGTCAGTTGTCAGTTGTCAGTTG
>NZ_JBHFNU010000008.1:0-6642 GCF_041929145.1 Aerosakkonema sp. BLCC-F183
AGTTTTTTCCGCTTGAAGTTGAGTCCCCCTCCGATTTCCGAGATGATTTCAGCTTGCGGGTAGAGGTTGCTGAGTGCTGCGACTTGTCGGTTAAGCTCTGGTTGCTGGGCACGACTGCTAACTCTGGCATAGAGGACGACATTTCGGTTGTTGTTGCCAGTTTTAGCGGTATAAGACTCGACGTTGTAGCGCCTTTGTCCTGATGGGGTTCTGATGGTTTCAATCGAGCCATTTTCTTCCCATCGACGGAGGGTTCGTTCATTGACTCCAAGGATTTGGGTCGCTTCCTTGGGTTTGACATACCTAGCAATAGGAATATCCTCAATTCTCCTGTAGCATTATACTTTATTGTCCGGTATTGCCCAGAAAATTTGAAATTAAATCAATCTCTTCGATCGCCATCCCCTACAGCTGGAAGCTCAAATCGTCCACAGTAAATTGACCGTCAAAAGCACTGAAGGTGATTCGGTAGATATTTGGCGCTTTGATACTCAGGGGTGTGTTGGGGGGTATTTGGGAGTCCGATCCGGCTAAGTTTGGCCCTGGCATCTCCACTTGAGTAAGCCGCTGATTATCGCGATCGTAGGCAGATAGAACAAGTCGCTGGGAACTGGTAACAAACGCTTTGACAAAGCAAACCGGATGCAGGAAAGTCGCTTCCAACCATCCTGTCTTGGGAGCTCCCATCAGTACTGTAGCTCCAGAGCGAGCGGGAAAAGCTGGGTTAGAGGGATGGATAGCTATGCAATTATGAAAGATCGCTCCCCAGCGTTGAAACTGTCGATCTACTACTTCAAAACACTTAAGATCTTCCAGGTTCAAATAAACATAGCCCGGTACACTCACGAGCAAATCGGATTCCGATGTAGTTTGGCCACGGCTGGGGGAAGCGAAAAAAGTCGGTGCATCGATCTCATCGATCGCCAGCCCCACTCGTCCCAATGGCCCAAAGCCATCTGACTGAGGGCTGTACTGCTTAGACATAACACTTTCTGAGTACATTTCCTAATAAACCAGATCGACTATAAGCGGTTTTTTGAACTCCCAATCACGAGCAAAACCTTAGTAATGTTTTAAAAATCGCTTCAGAGTTTACGCCACGCTATGCTTAAATCTAAAGTTGCTTCGATCTATCTAAGATTATGCTGTTAGACTAACATGAAAAAACTTGCGTGGGGTCTCACCCCCCATACGGATCGTTAATTGCCGTAATGCGCTTGTATTAGCATTTTGAAGGTCAAAACGCTTCAGTACAAGTGCTGAAAATTTTACCTAATCTTTACAGAAAAGCAAATTATCTTCAACTAAATCGCTAAGAGTCCCCCGCTATATCTTCATTTCTACTAAGCTGGGTAAAAATCAACCTACTGCCAGAAGATAAAGTGAACCGCCATCATCAATCAATAGGTAAGTAATGAGATTTATCTATGTTTCAACCACCCGGCTTTGAACAACGATCGGTGATGACATCCCTCGGCAGAATGGTATATTACACAGCCCAAGGGGAATTATGGGGGCGTCAAGATGCTACTGGTGCAGAAGATCTGCCTACTTTGGTATTCTTGCACGGCTTTGGTGGCGGGTCATTTGCTTACGAGTGGTCTAAGGTATATCCCGCTTTGGCGACGGAATACCGTATTTTGCTGAGCTAGTCGGTAGGGTAGGCAAAAGCCCACCCCAGTGCTGTCAAATTAGCTTTTGATCCGCACATCGATAACGCTGGAGTTGAAATCATAATCGAAGCCTTCCAATTCGATCGGCGTACCGACTTTGATTTTATTGTTGCCGAGAACGGGGCCGTTGTTAGTGATTTGGGCTTTGCCAGTTAAAGTAATTACCATATCTGTGCTAAAAGTATCCTTTCGCGGATCGGGAAGTGCTTTGACGGAACCATCGGGTTGGGGAACGACTACAGTTCTGGGCAGTTCTTTGACGGCTTTGATCTCAACCTGACCGTAGGGTTGATTGCGGATAATGATATTGGTTTTCTTTTTGGTCTGAAACTGCTTGATTAACTCTTGGGGGTTACGAATGCTCAAACCCCTGACAACGACATCAACTTCGACGGGTCTTGTCGGTACTCCTAATTGAGCCACGGAACCGGAAGTACCGGGAAAGAAAAAGATACCTACAATAACGAGCAGAATCACTATAGCTGCACCCACGTCCAGGATGCTGAGCTTACCTAACAAGCGACCTTGAGAGTCTAAAATCTTTTTCATGAGAATTTTCCGTTGCTAATTGAGAAAGGGGTTTAGTGAGAAATACCTGCCAGCCAATTATTGTAGAAATTTAGCGACAAATTGAACAGCCAGGGGTGAGCGGGGGAGTCGGTGAGCGGGGGAGTTGGGCAAATGACTGATGTGCAATATGGTAGAACTCAACTGCGATCGCAAAAACTAAGATGGCAACTTGAACTACTCAAAATGCGTCTGTCTTATAAACTTCTTGTACTCAAGCTTGTTCCGGAAAGGCGATCGGAATTAATTGTTTCTCAGATCGATCTGCTATGTTGAACCTCAAGTCGATATTTTTCGCTCGTTTCCGTCGGCGCTGGTATTATTCGTTACTTTCTGCGCTCGTGGCATTGACCCTATGCGTGACCGCGCTTCCTGCCACCCAAGCACTGCCGTTGCAAGATTTGATTTTTCAGGGAATTCAAATTATACAGCTATCTAAAATATCCGATCGGCAGGAAGTCCAGATTGGGCGGCAGATTAATACACAGTTACTGTCGAGTCAGTTTCCGCTTTATCGGAATTCGCAAATTGCGGAATATGTCGATCGGGTGGGACAGCGTTTGGCAGCTGTGAGCGATCGCCCCAATATTCCCTACACATTTCAGGTGGTCAGAGACAATAACATCAATGCTTTTGCCACAATGGGGGGATTTGTCTACGTTACTACGGGGTTGCTGGTGGCGGCAGATAATGAAGCGCAACTGGCGAGCGTTTTGGGTCACGAAATCGGTCACATTGCCAGCCGCCACTCGATCGAACAGATGCGTCAGGTAGCGATCGAACGCGGACTGGCGACTGCGGCTGGACTGAACCGCAATACTATGGTAGGGCTGGGCGTGGATTTGGCAGTTAACCGTCCTCAAAGTCGTAAGGATGAATTGGAAGCCGACCAAAGGGGATTGCGAAATATCAGGCAAGCGGGCTACGCTGAATCGGGAATAGTTGGATTTATGGCAAAACTGCTCGGTCAACCTTCGCCTCCCAGCTTTTTAAGTACTCATCCAGCTCCGAAGGATCGGATTGTGGCCTTAGAGCGGGCGATCGATCCAGCTAGGGCTAATGTTGGCGATGGTTTGGACGAAACTGAATATAGAGTGAATATTCGACCGCTGCTGCGATCTCGCAATGGTTAGTTATGGAAACTGGGTTTCTTGAAGAAACCCGGTTTTGAGCTACTGACGGGCTAGTATTTGGTTTGGTTCAACCTTTGCTACTGCTTCTTGTAGCGGTAAAGTGCGAATTGAGCCGTCAAACACATTGACTTGATAGACAAGCTGGTTGGTGATATCCAATCCGGTCAACCAACCACTTTTGCGATGATATGCGCCTGTGTCAATATCTAACCAACCCTGTCCTTGGGCAATTTTTCCTGGGGGGATGTTCGGTAGGGTAAAAGTGATGGTATGACCTGTAATGATTAGTTTATCGGGGAAGTAAGGTTTGGGTATACAGTGAAATTCGTCCCGAATCCAACAAAATTGGTCGGCGCTTTGCTCTGTAATGGGCATCTGGGGATGGACGCCTGCATGAACTAGCCAGAGATCGCCCAAATCTAGATAAGCTGGTAGCATCCGCAACCAGTCTATGTGTTCTGATGGAATGCGGGATTCTGGGTAACTGGCGATTGTGGCGTTTCCGCCACTGTAGAGCCAGACTTGTAGTATGTGAGCTTGTGGTTTTCCGTTGGCGAAGCTGTCGAGCAATAGTTGCTCGTGGTTTCCCAGCAAACATGGATAGGAGTTTGTGAGGACAAACTCGACAACGTGAAAACTTTGTGGGCCACGATCGATTAAGTCTCCTAAGAAATAGACTCGATCGTCTTCCCCTGGTGCGATCGCCTCTAATAAGGTCATGAGGCCGTTGTAATGACCGTGAACATCACCGATAATGATGCGACGGTTGGTAGTTTCGCTCATCCGGCTTTCTTTGGCAAAATACTGGGTAAGAATTTATATATAGCCTGCACTGGCTGGTTGATCAACTGGAAAGTTAGCAACTGCTGTCAGCACCCTGCTAACTTAATTATGCAGCCGATCGGCAAAAAAAGCGCTTGTGGTGATTTTTTATGCTAATGACTATTAACGCGCTCAAGCAACCTACCAGATGGGAATGGGTTGTACAAGCTTTAGCCAACCTGGATACGATTTTGCTGGATCACTCCCACTGCGAGCGCAAGGCGGCTGGGGTGGCCATAAATTTGATGTTTCGGTATCCTTCTAATACTAAGTTGGTGCGGATGCTGACGGCGATCGCTCGCGAGGAATTGGAACACTTCGAGCTGGTCAACCAGTGGCTGGAACGGCGGGGTATTCCGCTTGGCCCACTGCCAGCGCCTCCCTACGGTGCTACTCTCAACTCGGAGATTCGCCGCGATGAACCGATGCGGTTGTTGGATACTTTGCTGGTCTGCGGTTTGATAGAGGCTCGCAGTCACGAACGGCTGGGTTTGTTAGCCGATGCCTGTCCCGATCGGGAGTTAGCCCAATTTTATCGCGGTTTGATGGCTTCGGAGGCCCGTCACTTCGGAGTTTATTGGATTTTGGCAGATACTTATTTCGATCGGGAAACTGTGATGCAGAGATTGGAGGAATTGGCGATCGTGGAAAGTAATGTGCTGGCTACTTTGCATCCTCAACCGAGAATTCATAGCTAAGTAAATTGTTCAAAATGTCATCGGTCACCAGATGCCAGGATTTTGGGTTTTGGATTGCCTATGCAATGAGCAATCGAGCTTTAAATTCGGATTTTTTTTGATTATTACCTTGAAAGGTGTTGCTTAAACCCCCTTATTTCACTCAAGACTGTAAGTGGCGAACAAGGATGAACAATGAATTATTACTATATCTACAAATAGTCTGATTAGAGACCCAGAATTTCTATAGATTTTTCCAGGACTTCATCCGGATCGAAAGGCTTTGTCATATACAAATCTGCACCTGCATCATTTCCTTTTTGTTTATCGAACTCCTGTCCTTTCGCTGTCAACATCACAATATAAACCTCATACATCCCCAATTCTTTTTTGACGGCGTTACATACTTCAAACCCGCTCATTTTAGGCATCATTACATCCATAAATACAAGTTGAGGTTTTTCTCTTTTGATGGTTTCTAGGGCTTTTTCGCCGTTGTCTGCCATCAGCAGTTCTACCCCTTTGTCTTCCAGATCTTCTAGCGTTTGTTCCATCAGAACTCTGATGTGAGGCTCATCATCGACTATCAATATTTTTTTGCTCATAAAAGTGACCTCTTTACTGAAAGAAAGTTGATTTTTTGTGAAGACCCTATGTCTGCGCGATCGTTACACTTTTTTAGTGTAAATGAGTCCGTTAAACGCCAACCAAGAGACATGATAACACTTCGATTTTTGAGTATTTTTTTTACTTCTATTTCACCATTTAAAATTTTCAAAGTTGTTCATATCTTTCGTTTTGTTCCTCTGCTAATAAAAGAAAGAAAACATTTTCCATACCCTTTTCAAACCGCAAAGTTTTGATGAGATTGTGTTGCTCTGAAAATCCGCCATCAACAATAATCATATCTGGTTTTACCGCTAGTGCCTTTTCAATGCCATCCTGGCTGTTAGATGCCTCGACAACGGTGTATCCTTTGGAAATTAACACACTGGAAAGGGTTTTTACTGCGGAGGCATCTTCATCGACGACCAGAACTTTCTTTTTCGAGGAACCCTGAGAGATCAGTGTATCGATATTCCTGAGCAGAGATTCGGCATCGATCGGCTTTTGCAAATAGCGGTCTATCCCCAGAAGATAACCTCGTTGTTTATCTTCAAAGATCGATATAATGATAATTGGGATATTCATGGTCTGCGGGTCGTTTTTCAGCACAGCAGCTACATCAAAACCATTGATTTGAGGCATCATCACATCCAGGATGATTAAGTCGGGTTTTTCTCTTTTTACTTGGTTAATCGCATCTACCCCATCTTTAGCTTCTCTGATTTTATAACCTTCTGGTTCTAGTTGCTGCCTGAGAAGGGTGCGAATGTTCTCATCATCATCGACGACCAGAATAGTTTTGCGCTCCAAAGAGGTAGAAGTTGCTGTTTGTACGAAGCTTTCTTTCAGTTGCTTTACTAAAATGTCGATCGATATCTTGTCTGGCTGAGCTATAGCTGCGTTAACTATTGGGAGAGTAAATGAGAAATTACTCCCGTGTTTTGGTTGACTTTCTACCCAAATTGTGCCGCCGTGATGTTCGACTATTTGCTTGCAAATTGGCAGCCCCAAACCGCTGCCTTTCGGTTTGTCTGTCAGGGTATCGCCTACCTGCTGAAACTTCTCAAATACCTTGTGTAAATCTTCGGGAGCTATCCCCATCCCTGTATCGATGACACTGACAATAATTGCCTCGCTTTGCGGGATTGCTTTGACTGTACAAGC
>NZ_JBHFNU010000080.1:0-73676 GCF_041929145.1 Aerosakkonema sp. BLCC-F183
AACAGCAGCTTGTTGAGGAAGCTGCAAGACGTGGCATGACCCAATCAGAGTTGATTAGGAGTATGATTGCTAGACTACCAGAACCAAATAAAAAGCCGTCCTAGAAGGACGGGGCTTGTATCCCATTATTTTCGGTCAGCACCGGATAAGTTTGTTTGTGACAAGTTTGCCCCATCCCAGTTTGCCAGCCGCAAGCTTGTATCTTGCAGAGAAAACCTTATGCAAGTTTGCCTTAGCGCTTGGATGTAGGTAGTTAACTAAATTATTGACAAAAAGTTAATTTTCTACTTTAGAGTCTCCATTATTTGGCTGATTGTTCAAAATTACTACATTGGCAGAATCGGGGAATGTAATTCCTTCTCGATCGAACACATCTTTGATCATCTTACGCAGTGTGCGTTCTATTCGGAAATGATTACCAGGTTTTACTTTTGTGATGGTACGAATTAACAATTCAGAACTGCCAAACTTTTCCACACCTTCTACCTGTGTTGGTTGCAGTACCTCTGGGTAATTTTTCTTTAAATCTTTTCCGATTCCTTCCAAAATTTCGTACACATAATTGAGGTCAGTATCATAGGAAATACCAACTTCTACAACAGCGTAAATATACTGCTTAGAGTAGTTGACAATATCTTTTATTTCTCCATTACGAAGAATGTGTTGCTGACCGTTGGAATGCCTGATACGAGTAGTTCTTAGGTCGATCGCTTCCACAAAACCAGATGCTTGATTAACCTCGATATAGTCACCTACTAAGTAATAATTTTCAAACAATATAAAAAATCCACAAACTATATCATTGATGAGGTTCTGCGCTCCAAAACCAACTGCTATACCTAAGATACCCGCACCCGCTAAGATAGGGGTAGGATCGATGCCGATCAGCTTGAGAATGGTAACCGCCGCAGTGAAGTAGATAGCGTATCTCAGGAAACTTTTGAATAAGGGGATGATTGTCAGCCGTCTCTGTTTTTGCAATTCCGTTAAATCGTCACTTCTGAGGACTAAATCTTCTAGAATCGCATTGGCGACTTGGATTAAAACACCGCTAACAAAGAAAATACCAATAATTTCAAGGATTTTAGTACCGTAAACAGCCAGCCAAGCCAGAAAATCTATTTGCTGAACCACAATAGTTGCTATGCCAACATAGATGACGTACTCCAGACATTTTTTCAAAAGTGTAACCAAGTGTCGGAGAGGTTCGTAGAAGCGTAGCAAATTGTCGGGTCTTGCGTTTCTAGTAGCTAGGACGTCGATAGTTTCAACCATAGTGGATATGGCTTTAACAATGAGTAAACCAATTGCAATGATGATATAAATTTTTAACCCAATAAATAGATAATCCGGAAGGACTTTTGGCATTCCGAAAAATTGCGAGGATAGAATAAGAACAAATATCCAAATGATATTGGTGAGGTTCGTTTTTAGGAAACTAAAAAAAACTGCTATGCTCTCATCATTACCTTCAATGTCATCAAAATTTTGAGCGCGAAGGCAGGCCAAGTCTAAGAAACGATGCAGGGGTGGGATGCCATACCTAACCAACCACAAAAGGATAACCGTTTTCAAACTGGCGGCAACTAAATTTAACCATAATTGCGGCGGAATACCGCGAATTAAATTTACTTGGATTTCCAGAACATTTTTGCCTTGAAAAATCAGAAAGCCGTTCCCAATTACCAGTAGCAGACACAGGATTCCACAAACAAAAATTAAACCATGCCTGATATTACGCCGCTGACTTAGTAGTTTCTCAGTTTTTCCCTCTAACCAAGAAACATTCTTAACTAGCTTGAAGCTGATTCCCACAAGCCAGTAAAACAGAGAGAAAGCGAGAGTCAGAACACCTACTTCAGCAAGAATGACTACAATGTCCACTTTGATTTACCTGATAACTAAGCAGTCGGACATAAATAATCTTAACTGTCTTAAGTTGTATGAAGCTCATCAATCAGCTTGCTGTCAGCGATCGCGTAACTTTTACAAAACTTAACAGAGTGTCGATTACTTTTGCCAGACTATTTATATTTACTTTATAATTACATAAATTAAAGCTATCACAAATAAAATTAGAAGTCAAATAAAAAGGTTTGTGGCTAAGAATATGGGTTTGAAACCCGCTCTGCTAACAACAATCGGTCAACCCATTACTCGGTGTGTACTTGACCGATTGTTGTCAAAAAAATAGGTCTGCTACGATCAAAACGACTCTAAATTCCTTCTGCAAGCAAATCCTCGGCAATTTTATACCACTCTTCCCGTAAAGCGGTATCTTCTGGTTTATCAGTGAGGGGACGTCCGCGTAATTCCGGATGTTTGGCATGAAATCGCCGATCGACTTTAGCGATAAATACTGCTTCTGAAATCCCGGCAGCTTGGCGACGACTGGCAATTTTTGCAGCTCTATCTTTTTCACTAAAAGTGGGAAAAGACGGGAAAATTTTTCCGTCGGGTAGAGCGATCGATCTTGTCGCCTGCATCAACCAATTAAAGGCTACCCAGGCAGTCATTCCGGCTATTACAGTCAAACTAACGCCTGCAATTCTTTTTCCCCAGCTTCTCAATAAACCTTTGGCTGGAGACTTTACTATTGTGGGACTGGATGGAGTTGCGGCGATCGGTGCAGCGGGATTGGGTTTGGCGGGAGCAACCACAATTGTACGGATTTGGGTAATGTTTGGTTGTACGGGTTTTACGGATTGTGCTGGTTGTACGGGTTGTACGGGTTGTGCGGGTTGTACGGGTTGTACGGGTTGTACGGTTGTGGTAGACGGGAAATACTTAAGTACTTCGTCAGCAGATTGATAGCGATCGCGTGGTTTATAAGCCAACATTTTCTTTAGCACTATTTCCAGTTGGGAACTAACTTTAATTTCCTTTCCCCAATGCCAAGTTCCCTTATAACTATCGTACAAATCCTGTGGCTTTTTACCGGTTAGCAATACCAGCGCTGTCACTGCCAAAGAGTATAAATCGCTATTGGGAAAAACTTGTCCCTGTTGCAGTTGTTCCTCTGGGGCATAACCTTCTTTCCCTAAAAGAGTCGGTAATTTACCGACCTGAGTAAACTGGGAAATAGCTGAGATCGCTACTTGCTTGACACCGCCAAAATCAATTAGCATCGGCAAGTTATCGGTAGACCTGATGATTATGTTATCTGGAGAAACATCCCGGTGAATCACTCCCTGCGAGTGAATGTACGACAGCACCGGCAAGATTTGCGCGAGTATTTGCTTAACTTCCGCTTCTGGAAAAGTACCGCGAGACTTTAATAAATCCCACAAAGTCCGACCTTCAATGTAATCTTGTACCAAAAACAAGCAACTACTTCCCGCAATATTCGCCTCAAAAAATTCCCGAAACCCCGGTACTTGTGGATGTTTGAGTTTATAAAGCGCACCGGCTTCGCGCTGAAATAACTCCTTGGCTTTTTGCAACTCGCCTGCACCTTTAACTTGGGGAGCAAATTCTTTGAGTACGCAACGTTCGTTAAAGCGATGTAGATCCTCTGCTAAATAGGCGCGTCCAAAACCACCCGCCCCCAAATGCTTCAGAATGCGATAGCGAGTTTCCAGAATATGTCCCACAGCCAGCCAAAGCGGTTCCCCGCATTGGAAACAAAAGCGGTTCTCAGTCTGGTTTTGGTGTCCTTTACTGCAATAGAGCGGTATCATAGTTTTGGGGCAACTTCTGGAAATATGGTAGCTCTGCCTTATCTCAAATTCTAAGCTCAACTTTGAAAATCTGAAAGATAACCTCATCTTCTCTACAGTCAGATTTGGCAGTAATAGAAATTTTTGTATTCTCTTGTTCGTACTTTCAAATTTAATTGGTAATTTTTCTACGGATAGAGTTCACACGCCTAGCGGTAAAGTATGACGAAAAGTTAAATTTTCGACCTCCGCAAGTGCTGCAAGATATGATCCTCATGCAACACTTAGTCCCCTACGACACGCATCTATACTTATGAAACACATCAGACGAGTTCTGGCGTTGACCGCTATCACCCTGCTGCTGTTCTGTCTCCACCCACTATCTGTCCGCGCTGCCCGACCGAATACTGTAATCGTCCCCGAAACTTATGTCCCTCAAACAGAATACTTCCTCAGCGATCGGGAACAGTTCCCAGTCCGGTCTTTGGGTCTGTGCGGTAGTTCGGCGATCTTCTCTGCGATCGAGGCGTATCAATATAAATACAGGCTTAATATAGGTAGTCGTATGATATCAGTGCAAAACCCGATTAATAACTTAGGAAAGAAATGGTTATGGGACACTTGTATAAACGACACCGACCCGAAAGACGTACTAGCATATGAGGCAGATTTAGACCATCTCTACGAGGATCTAGACCCGTTTACAAGCAAATGCGACCCCGATGCGTGGGATACGAAATGTGCAGGGCAGAGCGGCTCGTCTCGATGTACGGGAACAGGGTTGTATTATAATAGTTACGACGTCGCCAACCCCGATCCGCGCACGATTAAGTATGTGATCGAAAGCGATCGACCAGTGATAGCCAGGATCAGGATAGATGGCGGGTGGGCGCAATACCACGGTGGCGTATATCACAATCAACCCACAACACAGCCAAATTTTGTCATATCAGTAACCATATGGGGATTTGGACACGACGAGAGTGATGGAGATTATTGGCTGGTCAAGAATAATTGGGGGCCGACCTGGGGCAACAATGGCTGGATACAATTAAAAATCGACACCCAAACAGTACTGACAGCCTACGCACTGCCGCAAAACTAGATGGGGATGCCAGACAAGAAGGAGCGCAAGGGGGCTGGGGAACTTAAATTATTCGTTGAATGTAGGGGCGGGGTCACCCCGCCCCTACTTATCGCCCCTGCCTAACCCACCCGACCATTAGATCGGTTTTTACGATCGCCACAAAAACCGGACAGCCGTTATTTGCCAAGTTCTAAAGTAGTTCCCACAAGAGTTTTTTATCTCTTAACTCTTATGAATCGTCAAGAAGTCGAACAAAGAACTATTCTCATCGCTTTAACGGGCAGTCGCGGTTACGGCTTAGCTACGGAAACTTCTGATTATGACTATCGCGGTATCTTTGTGGCGACGAAGCCTTATTATCTGGGATTAAAACAGATTGAGCAAAAGGATACGGGTTGGACGGAAGAACCGGGAGAATTTTCTTATTTAACCAAAGATACTTGTATTTATGAGTTAAGGAAGTTTCTCAATTTGTCTGTAGACAACAATCCGAATATTTTAGAACTTCTGTGGTTCAAGGATTACGTTCATCTCACTGAAGTTGGCAGAACATTAATCGAACATAAGCAAATGTTTCTGTCAAAGAAAGTCAGACAAACTTATGCTGGTTACGGTTATGCTCAAATCAAAAAATTGGAGTCTCACCGCCGCTGGTTACTCAACCCGCCTCAAGATAAACCCAAACCGGAAGATTTTGCTTTAACACCAAACCAACCGCTGACAATCGTGCAGATTAATTCGTTTCTGGAATATCTCTATATTTTGATAAGAGAACGCATTCAATTTTTGTCAGAAGCGGAAGAGCTTCATAATTTGCTGATGGCTGAAATAGATTTTAAAGCTGTATTAAAACAATATCCTTTGCCAGAAGAGACTCTGGAATATACCAGGAGTATTGCTAACACATCGGAAAATTTTATTAAATTGCTGCAAAAAAGTCAACAGTATCATAGCGCCCGCAGAGAATATGAAAACTATCAACAATGGCAGAAAAACCGCAATCCAGCAAGAGCGGCAATGGAAGCGAAAGTGGGGTACGATGCTAAATTTGCTATGCAGGCTATTCGGCTGTTAAAAAGTGGCATTGAGATTTTGGAGACGCAAAGGGTGATAATCGATCGCAGAGAAGCGGGTGATGCCGAAGAGTTGCTGGCGATAAAAAAGGGTGAGTACAGCTATGAAGGAGTGATGGCGATCGCTAACAATTTGTACAGTCACCTTGATGTTGCTTATGCTAAATCTACACTGGCAAAAAGCGTGGATAAAGAAGCCGTTAATCAACTTTGCATTGATTTAGTAACGAGACAAGGATGGTAACTTTATCTAATTATTATTGTAGAGTGCTTGGGAAAGCACCCTACAAGTGAATTTGCGCGAACATTTACCAATATATTTAAGATGCCCCAACATTAGATTGCTCATGCTCCACTACGAACACATTCGCGTAGAGATTAGCTAAAACTTGTTTCCCTTCTTGCGTCAGTTCTAAATAGCGCAGCCCATCTTTAATGTAAGGATAGACTACATTCCAGTAAAACTTGGCATAGTTTTGACGTACATCGCCTGGGTGATGATAGCCTAAGTTTTTATTCACACCCGTTTCTTCAAACTCATAGTAGAGGGCGCTAATCTTTTTAAGATATCGCGGATCGCTCAACTGACCAATGAGATCGGCGGCGCGAACTAACCCTGGATAGTTGAGCGTATCTTGGTGATCCTCATCTGCGGGTATGGGGAAACGGGTGAGCTCGATGTTGCGCTTAATGATCTCCGCATCAATTAGCTTGTGATATCCAAAGCGCTCCTCAATAAACAGTTTGCCCCGGTCTACGTGATAAGCAGCTAAACTGGCATCAGATGACCCTGGCGGTAGTTGAATCATTGTGCCGTTTATGCCGGTGGCGCACAATCTTTCGGATGGATGGTCTTGCCTGCAAACTCCCTTAACGTAACCGATATCGTGGCACAACAAGGAAATGATGGCGTGTAACCAATCTTCACAGGATACTCCACCTTCGCGAATGTGTTTGCCTCGCAGAATTTCTTGTCCGACTAAGGTGACTAAGATGGTGTGTTCGACATTGTGATAAAGAGCGTCGCTATTGGCGATATTTTCTAGGGCCATACTTCCCGCCCAACCAATTATATCGGCGTAGTCGGGTTTCCAGCCGCCATAGGTGCGTCTGTAACCTTCTCGCAGCTGGTGAACGAAGTGATCGATGATGAATTGAGTAGCATCAAACATGATGTGAAAACGAGACACGACAGGTAGTGGGAGACTAATGCAGTCAGTGACCGCATTAGTTTAAATGTTTACTTTTTATGATGAAATGTTTCCCTAGCGAACTGGGTGATGGTCGGCACTACCCATTGTGACTTGAGTTCGATCGGTGCGGTTAACCAAGAAAAAAGGTGATGCCGATCGGACGAGCTAATCTGGGATCGGGAGACACAATTAGAGATCTGGTAGTACCGTTGTAACGCAAGACTGCACCTGTGTTGGCAGCATTTCGGCGATTATCGAAACCGACAACAAACAGGTTGCCATTGGGTGCAAATGCCAAGCTACCGATGAAATTGCTACTGGGAGAAGTGCCAGTATAATTTGTCGATAAAACGCTGACTGAATTGCCTGTTTCCAAATCGTAGCGTCTGATATCGTTGGCGAAATCGCTGACGTAGAGGTCGCCGTCTATGGGATTTATCGCCATTCCCAGAAGACTGACAAAGCCAAAACTTTCCGGCGACGGTGAAGGGGATGCAAAAACGGTGGATTGCTTTGTTTGGATGTTGTAGCGCAATAGCTGACTGGGAAGACCGTCGCTAAAATCGGCTTCGCCATTACGTGCGACGCTACCTTCAGTGGTGACGTAAAGGCTACCGTCGGGGCCAAACAGCAGACCGTTTGGCCCATTTAAGCCGCCCGGTTGTTGGTTTCCTGTCGCAAATACGTCGATGAATTGGCCGGTTTTTCCGTTATAGCGCAGGATTCGATCGCTCAGGAAACTGCTGACGTAAAGATTACCATCGGGGCCAAAGGCTGTACCGTAGGGGCGAAACAAACCGCCTGTTTCGTCAGCAGCTGTGTTGGGATTATCGCCAACGAAGACATCGATAAATGCTCCCGTGACGCCATCGTAACGCAAGATGGCGGAAGCTCCCTGTTCTCTGGAGGTTGCGGGTTTATTTCCGCTGCTGATATAAAGGTCGGATATGCCATCGCCGTTACCGTCTGGCCCGTAGAGCAGGTTGTCGGGAGAAAACAGTCCGCCGCTGTTGGCGGAAATGAATTCTCCCAAAAAAGCGCCGGTTTTGGGATTGAAACGCAGTACGTTGTTACCTTCGGTATTGCCAACTAGAAAAGTGTCCAATACTTGGAAAGCTTGGACGGGGAAGCGTTGTTCTTTAATGCCAAATTTGACGAAATGGTCAAATGCTGTGAGTTCTCCGCGTTGAACAGCTGCGGCAACATCTGGATTTCGTTCTAGATAAACGCGGGTATTAAATAGTGTATTGGGGTCGCGATTTTCAAATTGACCGAATTGCTGGAAGTGGTCGTAGGCGGTAATGCGATCGCTTTCTACAGCAGTGGCAACATCTGCATTTTTTTCTAGATAAGCGTGGGTATTAAATAGGGCGCTGGGGTCGCGACCTTCAAATCGACCGAATTGCTGGAAGTGATCGTAGGCGGTAATGCGATCGCTTTCTACAGCGGTGGTGACATCTGTATTTCTTTCTAGATAAAAGCTGGTGTTAAATAGGGCGCTAGGGTCGCGACCTTCAAATCGACCGAATTTGTTAAAGTGGTCTAAACCGCTGTTAAATAAACCATTACTTACGGCAGCTGCAACGTCGGCATTGCTGTTGAGATAAAAGCTTTCGTCAAAAAGTCCGATAGCGTCTACCATGAAATAGATTTTCCCTCTTTTCTTGAGTTGGCTAAATTAGTGAATCTTACACTTGAAAGAGCCTTTAGTCAACTTGGCGATCTCACCTCACAAATCCTCGCCTTACGCTTCAGTTACCAAATATCAGCGGGAAGATTATAGCTAAGAGAAAGAAAAGAATTAGCAGTATGTACATGAGCTGAGTGATAATAATTTCTGTCCGAGTTGGCTGAATCAATACTTTTTTCATCACTACCACGGGTATGGGAACTCCGAATTCCAGCAAAATCTCAACTTCCTTGACACTTTGATACCCTTGCGATCGATAAAATTGTACGGCATTGAGGGCAGCAGAAACCCACAAACATCTAATTCGTCTTTTTATTGCTTCCTCTTCTAAAGTTGCCAATAATTTTGTTCCTATACCTTGACGAACAAACGCTGGATTGACAAATATGGCATTGATGTTTTGGTCGATGAGTGAAAGTGCAGAGAAGCCAACTATTTGACTTTCTGTTTCCGCGACAAAAATCACTTCTGGCCAGTTTCGACCTCGTTTTTTGTTATTGAGTAATGTTTGTAATTGACTTGCGTTATAATCATGAGCGCAAAGGACTTGAATAGAATCTACTTGCAGTTTGGTTATTTCGCTCTTATCTTGCGACTGTGCAAGGCGAATCGAAATGGGAGTGTTTTGAGTGGGAGACACTTTCAGAAAAACAAAGTTAAGGTATAGATTAGTCTATTGTAAGGCACGTTTCCCAGTGCTGTGAATTTACTATAGGCTCAGATATAATTTCCTTATAATTAATTTGGTTGATAACTTAATAATGAAGGTAACAAAACTTTTTGTCAAACAGCAACATGGAATGCACGTAGAAGAGTGTAAAATTATTACTTTACGTCGAGGATACGGCATTGAGGGAGATATCAACGCACAAGCAGGTAGTCCGCGTCAGGTGCTGATGGCCAGTACTCCTACTCTGGCTGATTTTAACTTGAATTCTGGCGACTTGGGAGAAAATATTCTCATTGATACGCAAGTCGAAAATTTCTCATCCGGTCAAGTTTTGCGTATTGGAAAGTCTGCACTCATCCGACTCACTTTTTTATGCGAACCTTGTGCAAATTTAGATAAAATTCAACCAGGTTTAGCTCAAATAAGCCAAGGGAAGCGAGGATTTTTAGGAATTGTCGTTAAGGATGGTGTTATTGAAGTAGGTGACGAGGCTTCTTTAACTTCGCAACTCTTTCCAGCGCTTCCTGACGATACCAAAGGACGGTTTAATGAGTTTGTCCGCAGAATTCCTCCTGGGAAAGCGGTAAAAACATCGGATTTATTGTTAGCGCTGGGAGTATCCAAAGCTTATTATCGTACTATTCCTATTTTTTTGAAAAAAGCTAGTAAGGATTTGCCTATTCATCGGATTGTTCGCGCCGATGGTAGTTTGCTGTCGGAATATATTTCAGAGCAAGAGCAATTGCTAAGGCAAGAAGGAATTGAAATTGAATATAATCGAATTTGTGGCAATAGCCACTACTGGAATTCCAGTTATTTTCACGATTTAGAATTGTTAGAGGAGAGGGATGAAAATTTCATATTTAAAATCTCAAATTTCAAATTTTGATAAATCTGAAATCTGAAATTTGAAATTTGAAATCTCCCGCTCGCTCGTGCCTAACCCACCCTACGATTAGAGCGGTTTTTAGGATGGCTAAAAAATAAGTCAAAGCAGACTGGCTGAATCTACATCCAAAAATAATATCGCCTGCTCTTGTCGCCGAAGTACAGAAGCAGGAATTGCCGTACTAATTTCTCCTTTCAACATATTTTTAACCGGAGAAGCTTTGCGTTCTTCCGGCGCTAGACAAAAGATTTTTCTTGCAGAGCAAATCATCGGCATGGTGAGTGTAAAAGCATATTGCGGTACGGCTGATAAATTGGGAAAATGACCTTCGTTTACTTGTTGTTCGCGTGTCTTTTCGTCCAACTTTACCAGTTTGATAAGTCTAGTTTCATCGAAAGACGCTACAGACGGTTCGTTAAAAGCTAAATGTGAGTTTTCTCCCACACCAAGACAACAAAGGTCAATAGGTTGAGCTTGCAAAAGTCGGGTGTAGCGATCGCATTCCTCCAGCGGCTGCATCGCGTCCCCTTCGATATAATGAAAAGCAGCCGGATTTATCCGACTTTCCACTCGATCGCGCATATATCGCCGAAAACTGGCGGGATGTTCCCGATCGATTCCCAAATATTCGTCCAGATGGAAAAGCGTAATTTTAGACCAATCTACGCCGTTTTTGGCAATCAGAGCATCTAGAAATTCGATTTGGGAATTGCCTGTAGCCAAAATTACAGTAGCAGAACCCTGTTGCGCGAGGAGGTTCTGTAAATAATCTTGTGCGAGTTGCGCCACATCTTGAGCCATTGTAGCTTCCGAGTCGTACACTCGCACCGACAAGGCATCGACCCGAAAAGTTTTGACGGGTCCAGGTAATTGGGAAGTGCTTTTTGGATTAGACATAGTTCGATTCTACCGCTCCTCGTTTCTCCCGAAAGAAGGAGACTGGCTTGTATCGAAAGAATGTTTTTATCGTTGAGTCCGTGTGAAAAAATCGGAAAAATCGGAAATATAGTGGAATTTCAACCTAGAATGGAGTTAGTAAGATAAAAAAAGGGGAATCGGCAACAACTGCTTGTGTCTATATACCAACAAAACCAGGAACCACAAGCTCTTTTTGCAGCAGCTGGTGACGCCGCTGTTTGAACTTCCCCTGGCATTTTAACTAGATATGACTGAACAAAATATGACGACACAGCCACACAACGCTATCCTAATCAAATGCCAGACCGGAATTCAGGGACTCGACGAAATTACCGATGGGGGATTACCGCAAGGGCGTCCCACACTTATTTGCGGCAAAGCTGGCTGTGGCAAAACGCTAATGGCGATGGAATTTCTGGTACGCGGCGCACTTGAGTACGACGAACCGGGTATTTTCATGTCCTTTGAAGAATCTGCCCAAGAACTGACGGAAAATGTCGCTTCTCTTGGTTGGGATTTAAAGGATCTGATTGCCGAAAAGAAAATGGCGATTCATTACGTTCATGTGGAACGCAGTCAGATTCAAGAAACGGGCGAATATGATTTGGAAGCTTTATTTGCTCGGCTTGGTTATGCGATCGACTCTATTAATGCCAAGCGAGTTGTTTTAGATACAATAGAAGTCTTATTTGGCGGTTTATCTAACGAAGCTGTGGTGCGAGCGGAATTAAGGCGGCTGTTTCTGTGGTTAAAGTCGAAAGGAGTTACTGCGATCGTTACCAGCGAAAGTGGGAATAATACACTGACGCGGCACGGTTTGGAAGAATACGTTTCTGATTGCGTAATTCGCCTCGATCAGCGCGTTACTGATGAACTTTCTACGCGACGTTTGCACATAGTTAAGTATCGCGGTTCTAGGCACGGTACGAATGAGTATCCATTTTTAATCCAAGAAAACGGTATTTTTGTTTTGCCCATTACTTCGATCGGATTAGAACACGAAGTATCCAACGAACGCATATCAAGCGGTATCGATCGCCTCGATACAATGCTGGGCGGTAAAGGATTTTTTCGCGGGAGCAGCATCTTGATTTCCGGTACGGCGGGAACTGGAAAAAGTTCTATTTCTGCACATTTTGCCAACGCTACTTGTCAGCGAGGCGAACGATGTCTCTATTTTGCCTTCGAGGAATCTGCTAAGCAGATTGTTCGCAATATGCGCTCGATCGGTATCGACCTGGAAACACTAATAAAAAAAGATCTGCTGAAAATCAAAGCCTTGCGCCCTACCATGTATGGGTTAGAAATGCACCTTGTCAACATCCATCAGTTGGTTAACGAATTTAAACCGGCTGCCATTATTATCGACCCTATTACCAATCTCACTTATAGCGGCAACGAAAGTCAAGTTAAATCATTTTTAATGCGATCGATCGATTTCTTTAAAACCAAACAAATCACAACTTTATTGACAAGCCTAAATTATGGCGGCTCTCTCGTGGAAAAGACAGACGTAGGCGTTTCATCCCTAATGGATACCTGGCTGATGCTGCGCGATATAGAAAGTAACGGTGAGCGCAATCGCTTGCTTTACCTACTAAAATCTCGCGGGATGGAACACTCGAATCAAGTGCGGGAATTCCGCTTAACTAGCTCTGGAATAGAGTTAGTTGATGTGTATCTCGGAGTGGGGGGCGTAGTTACAGGTACAGCCCGAACTGTGCAAGAAGCGCAGGAAAAAGCTGCTGCTTTGGCTCACCGACAAGAGATCGAACAGAAGTACCGCGACATCGAACGGAAACGCAAAGTGATGGAAGCTCAAATTACGGCTTTGCAGGCTGAGTTTGAGAATGAGAAGGAACAAGTGGAGCGCATAATTCAACAAGACGAACAACAAGAATCAACATTGCTTCAAGAACGGATAAAACGAGCCGATCTGCGTCGGGCAGATGTGGTTGAAAATGGGGATAGTAACTAAAAAATTCTTTAATGCTGCCATTGGAAATAACATAAATTAGGGTAAGGAAGGATAGCAATGAATAATTTTATAGAATATAAGGGAAGCGCAAATAGAGACTCGAACAACTCTCAAGAAGTTATGGCCGAAGATAATTTAAATTTAGAGTTAGAAAAATACGTTCTCCGTTTATACGTGGCAGGAAACAGTCCCAAATCAGTACGAGCTATCCAAAAGCTTAAAACTATATGCCAAGAATACCTGCAAGGGCGTTACGAACTTGAAATAATTGATATCTATCAGCAACCAGAACTTTTGGAACAAGAGCAAATTTTCGCCGTACCTACACTTATAAAGAAACTTCCACCTCCTTTACAGAGGTTGATTGGGGATATGACTAATACAGAAAAAGTGATCGTTTCCTTGGGTCTTTGAAGGGACTGGGGTCTAGAGCGTCAGTCCACTAAAAGTGGTTGACAAAGGAATTAAGGTGTGTATGCCTATATAAACCTCGGCTCCGGCGTTGCATTTAGATAAAAAAACTGTTGCCGCGATCGATTGTCGCCCAAATGCTAAGCGCATCCGCGCCGTACTCGCGGGAGCCCCTACACAATACATATTTCGTTATTTTTGTCAATTTATTCTACTGGACTCGCGCTCTAGTAATCCCCATTTTTCGCACAGGCAGTCTCTTTCGCTTCTATTTGTCGGAAGAATAGGTG
Organism: Aerosakkonema sp. BLCC-F183; assembly: GCF_041929145.1. Classification (NCBI taxonomy): domain Bacteria; kingdom Bacillati; phylum Cyanobacteriota; class Cyanophyceae; order Aerosakkonematales; family Aerosakkonemataceae; genus Aerosakkonema; species Aerosakkonema sp. BLCC-F183. The sequence goes on from NZ_JBHFNU010000080.1 coordinate 13,859, forward strand.
CAATGTTTGAGCCAATAAATTTAAAAGCAAACTTCTTAATATACTACTAACTAGCAACATTTGTCAAACTAAAATTTTTACATTTTTATCTTGACAGCCATATAACTAATTAGCTATATAAGTATAGTAAGCGATCGACAGCGTTGCTGCGATCGCGCCAAACATAATCGCATTTATCTAATTAAGGAGTTTTTCGATCGATGACAAGCACTGTAGCAAGACGTACAGGCGATAGCCTGTGGTCGCGGTTTTGCGACTGGATTACCAGCACGGAGAATCGGCTGTATATTGGCTGGTTTGGCGTGTTAATGATTCCTACCGTCCTAACGGGAGCGATCGTTTTTATTCTGGCGTTCGTTGCGGCTCCCCCTGTGGATTTGGACGGGATTCGGGAACCGGTTTCTGGCTCTTTGCTTTATGGCAACAATATCATTACAGCTACCATAGTTCCAACTTCAGCTGCGATCGGCTTGCATCTGTACCCAATTTGGGAAGCAGCTTCTGTAGATGAATGGCTTTACAATGGCGGCCCCTACCAATTAATCGTACTGCACTTTTTGATTGGCATATATGCGTACATGGGTCGCGAATGGGAGCTAAGCTATCGATTGGGAATGCGTCCTTGGATTGCAATTGCTTTTTCTGCTCCTGTGGCTGCTGCAACTGCCGTTCTGTTGGTTTATCCCATCGGTCAAGGCAGCTTTTCTGATGGACTGATGCTGGGAATTTCCGGCACTTTCAACTTCATGATCGTTTTCCAAGCAGAACACAACATCCTCATGCACCCTTTTCATCAGTTAGGTGTAATTGGTGTGTTCGGAGGTGCGCTGTTTGCCACAATGCACGGTTCGCTAGTTACTTCTAGCTTAATCCGAGAAACGAATGAAAACGAATCTGCCAACTATGGCTATAAGTTCGGTCAAGAAGAAGAAACTTACAATATTGTGGCAGCTCACGGTTACTTCGGACGCTTGCTCTTCCAATACGCTAGCTTTAATAATGCGCGATCGCTGCATTTCTTACTAGCTGCATGGCCTGTGGTAGGTATCTGGTTCGCCGCTTTAGGCATTGCTTCAATGGCGTTTAACCTCAACGGGTTTAACTTTAACCAATCTGTAATTGACTCTCAAGGTCGCCCGATTAATACCTGGGCAGATATTGTTAACCGTGCCAACATAGGGATTGAAGTGATGCACGAACGTAACGCGCACAACTTCCCGCTAGATTTAGCAAATGCTGAAACTCAAACTGTTGCGATCGCGCTTCCTGCGATTTACAGCTAACACTACCTCTGTCTGAACTATAAACGTAGGGTGGGCATTGCCCACCCTACAAATTATCTTGTTTCACAACCGAACACGATATGATATTATTGTTGTTTCTGTGCCAGAGATGTAGTGCTATTTTCCTGACGTTTTTTGGCATAGAATTGAATGATAACTGCCATCGCAATTATCATACCAATGATGCCTAATATGGTAGTGTCGATCGGCAGGCTTTGCTTGAACACAGCCAGCAAAACAATCCCTACTAAAAGTACAGTCGGAACTTCGTTGAGACTGCGTAACTGCTGACTGCTCCAATTGCAGCGGTTTTCTGCTAATTGTTTAATAAGTCTACCGCAATAAAAATGGTAAGCAATCAAAATCGCTACCAAAGCTAACTTGAAATGCAGCCAACCGCTTTTTAACACATCGGGCTCAGTTGTGACGATCGCGATCGCCATTACCACCGTTACTGCCATTCCAGGCGTTGTAATCAGGTTGTAAAGACGTTTCTCCATCACCTGATACTGCTGCGTCAGAATTGTCCGCGCTGGTTCCGGTTGTTCGTTAGCTTCTACGTGATAAACAAACAAACGCACCACGTAGAATAATCCGGCAAACCAAACCACAATTCCGATTAGATGAAACGCCTTATACCATAAATAAGCCATGACCTTTATCCTTTGCTGTCAAACTCGCGAACACAAAAGTAATATTTGAGAAAAGCATCAAAACTATATAACCTTTAATAGCTGCCTGGTTATATATTTTTTACATTTCTTTACTTTGAGTTTACTTGGTAAACAGCTTGCTAAAAAGAGCTTTTTGATGTATGTAAATTTCATAGCTAATTAGTTATGAATTGTGCCGTCAGGCATAATTGCACCTTGCAAGTTAGCATCAGTCAAAATTGTTTTCGTCAAATCTGCGCCGCGCAAATCAGCTTTTTGTAACAGCGCTCCCGTCAAGTCAGCATAACTGAGGTCTGCGCCTTGCAAACTCGCTTCCCTCAAATCTGTATGGTAAAACTGAGTAGTTCCCCAAACTCTTAAGATTGCTCTACAGAGTTTGGCACCATCCAGATTGGCACGACCCAACATTACACCGCTGAGGTTGGCATAGCTGAGGTCGGCACTTTTTAAAATGGCGTTTCCCAAATCTGTGCGTTGGTCGGAAGTAGGGCGAAAGTCTGCTTCAAATAAGATCGCATTGCCAAGATTAGCTTCGCTTAAATTAGCTCCATTCAGACAAGCTTTAACTAATATTGCGGCTGACAAATCAGCTTTAATCAGCTTGGCTCCGCTCAAATCTGCTTCCCGCAACTGAGTTAGGTGGAAGTTTGCTTCGCTTAAGTCCGCTCCCCAAAGAATGCTTTCACTGAGATTAGCTAAGCTGAGGTTAGCTTTACTTAAATTAGAGCGTCCTAACCTTACTTCGCGCAAGTCAGACTGACTCAAGTTTGCGCCAGTAAAATTAACTTTGAGTAAATCTGCGCCGCGCAAAGAAAGTGCAGACAAGTCTATGTGGGCAAATTCCCGTTCTGCGGCTGCATATTTTTGCAAAAATTCCTCAGCATTCATATTTTTTTATGTTTGTAATTTGTATCAGTTGAAAACGGGAATGGGAGCGATCGCTCTTGCAGGCTGAGTTAATTCTGCCATGACTTCGGTAACTGACATAATTCGCTTTGCGCGTCCGGCGTTGGCGCTAGAAAAGATGAGGCCGTTTTCAACATCGCCTCTAGCAGCGCGATCGAGTGCTTGGATAATACAGTAAGTTTCTTGGCGATCGCGACACAGACAGCTTTGCAAGCAGTTGGCAATGCACCGCCGTTCTATATTCGGAGATTGGGCGATCGCATCTTCGGCAAACTTGTTGCGAATAGCGCGTCCCGGTACTCCCAACGGACTGGGTACGATCGCCACATCGTTGGGATTGGCGTTGAGATGAAATTCTTTATAACGAATATCGGCATCGCATTCGTGGGTCGTAATGAAGCGAGTTCCGATCTGCACCCCGTTAGCGCCGAGTGCGAGCATAGCATCAATATCCGCTTTGTCCCAAATGCCGCCGGCGGCAATAATCGGAATCGCAGCGCCCAATTCTCTACGCAAGTAATCCGCCAATTCGGGAATTAGTTGTTCAATTTTATACGCGGGTTTTTCCACATCCTGAGATTTGCCTGCCAAGTGTCCGCCTATAGTCTTAGAACACTGAACTATAAAGGCATCGGGCAAGCGATCGTACTTACTTTCCCATGTTTGGCAAAGTGTCCTGGCCGCAGCAACTGTTGATACGGTCGGCACCAGTGCTGTATCTGGGTAGTTGGCGGTGTATTCCGGCAGATCGAGGGGCAATCCTGCCGCAGTAGCGATCAAATTAGCACCGTTCTCTATTGCTGTACGTACTAAGTCTGCATAGTTCCGCACTGCCACCAGGACGTTGACCCCAATTACCCCATGAGGACTGATGCTGCGAGCTTTCTGCAATTCATCGATGAGCGCTAAGCAATTGGCGAGAGAAAATTTTACTCTTTTGCGGTGCAAATTTGGCATGAAGTAGGGTGAGTTTAGGCCCAAGCCAATAGTTGCCACAATACCGATGCCACCTGCGTTGGCCACTGCTCCAGCTAGATTTGCCCCAGAAACTCGCACCGCCATTGCACCCTGAATGATGGGATAGCGGGCAATGTGTTTACCAATTTGAAGCGAGGGTAGTGTTTTCATTGGTTAGTTGCGTAATTTTGACACGGCTATGCAGTGTATCAGGAAAGTTGTAATTTCCCAATCAATCCCGACTATTTAAGTCTGGATTGAGTAATGACAAGGGTTTCAGCCCCTTAATTTTATATATAAGAATAAAAATAAAGAAAAAAACGATCGCGCCTGGGCCACAAACCCGGTGGATAGATATACTCAAGAGGCATTATCTGCCACTGATATCATCTTCTTACGCATCGATCGCTGGAAAAAATCCCCTCTTATCTGCGTTTATCTGCGTTTATCTGTCTACATCTGCGGTAAAAATTTAACCCTCGATTCCCACAAACAATTTTTCGCATCACTCTCACATTACCAATGCAACCGGACACAATATGACAATATTTGTAGGTTGGGTTGAGGCACGAAACCCAACCTACAGAAAATTGTCAATTGGCGAAATGCCATTCCAATAATTCGATCGGAGCCTGCTGAAGCGCTTCTGTCAGTTCCGAGTTACGATCGAATTTCACTTGCGTGAGATAGCACGCTTCCACGCGGACAACGAACTTTTCATCTTCAAAAGGCCAAGGTGTAACGGTGACATTGCTATCCCTACGCTGCATAACATTATAGCGTTGGCCATTTGGCCCTTTGGCGATTTCTAAGGCACGTTCGCCTGCGGGTAATTCCCGTTTACACAAGATCAGAGAGAGGCGATCGCACAACTGCATAAAAGCATAAGCGCGATCGGCTTCCTCTTTGGCAATCTTCAATTCATGTTGCCATTTTGCTTGATGCTCTTTTTGTTCGTCCAGAAAATTATCTAATTCTTCTGATTCTCCCCGTTTGCCTTCATTCAAAAAACTCATGTGCATGGAAATCAGCATGGCTACCCACCGTCCCCGATAGCGAGCATTAGTCGTCAATTGCCTCAGCTTTTCAATGTCAGTTTTATGCACGAGGGTAAAGTCCAAAGGCGTACCCGCTTCCGTGAGGTGATTTTCTTCCCATTCCCGTTCCAAGTCGTCGTGATGGGAAATCGCTGCGATCGTTTCAATCCAGCGCAGAGGCCGATCTTTTTTGCGCCACTGTCCTCCCAACTCCGCCGCCAGCAAAGCATGGGCGCGATGGTAAATCACTTCCCAACCATTCTCGTGTTGGTTAACAATCACAAACTTTTTTCCTTAATTATCATCACTTTGACGTATTTATTACCATCGCCAAAATATAGTTGATATGTCTTCTACCGTTGGAGAGAGGCTAGGGTAATAAGCGAGCGCGATCGGGTAGAATTCTGCTGTCATAGTTTTGCGGAACACTCAAGCATTACGCTCAGTCAATATAGCTGCAAATCCTGAAATAATCTCTTGCCGATCCTGGGTATACCGAGATTATATTGGAAACAGGGTAAGAAATTTTTATCCTAAAAGTGGAGCCGCAGTTATGAAATATTTTTACTTAGTATCGTTAGGGCTGGCAGCCAGCCTAACTGCTATTATGTCTGCTGAAGTTTGGGCTGATGTATGGCGCACAACTCAGCGGATGGCTGGTTTTTCCACAGATAGCCTTTCATATATTTATTTAGAAAGTTCCAGAGATACGGGAGCCGGTATACCTAAAGCCGAAATGCAAATCGTCAATTTGCCTTCTAACTCCTGCGTTCCCAATGGCTGCATAGAAACTCAGTACGGTGAGTCTCAATCAGGAAAAACTACTAAAATGGCTGAGGATGACTTGCTTACCAGGACTGGGAATTTACGGCAGAGCTTGCAGTTGGTTTCTCCTCATATCGGTACAAAACTGAATATTATTTCTCGCTCTAATTCGCCGGATGGCAGCGAAACTGTTGTTGCCCGGTTAAACAACGGGGAAAGCTTACAAATTCGTCTCGAACAAAAACAGATTAAATCCACTTCGCAAGGTGGTACTGCCGAAATGGATAAAGCATCTATGAGTTTATTAATAACTTATAAGAATCGGCAACAGAGAATAGGTTCTCTTAACAATTACCGGGATTGGGTAATTTCTTATTCATTGCGAGAAGTGCGTTTGTCTCCTAACGGAAGGAATGCGATCGTACTTCTGGATAAAACAGAACCGACTTTTGAAGGTGTATTGCAAACTACGCTCGTACAAGGTTTTCCTCTTTGAAGTAATCTTTATGGACACTCACTTAGAATCATACGATTTAGTATTACAAGATGCTTGGCTAATCGATCCAAGCCAAGCGCTCAACGGTCGTTTTGATATTGCTGTCAGTAACGGTAGAATTGCCGCTATTGCCGAGCGGCTACCTGCCCACAAAGCTGAGCGGACAGTAAATGTTAAAAATCTGATTACCTGTCCGGGCTTTATAGACTTACATACTCACGTTTACGAGGGTATAACTAATTTTGGTCTGAATGCCGACGATGCTGGTATCAATTCAGGTGTCACTACAATTGTCGATCAAGGTAGTTGCGGTTGTTTTAACTTTGCAGGTTTTAAATCAAATATCGTAGATAAGGCACAGACAGATGTACGTAGCTTTCTTTTAGTTAACCAAGGGGCTGATCGAAAGTTCGGAAATGCGGGAGTTTATATCCAAAACCCCGAACTGGTAAACAGAGAAAACCTTATCCAACTAGCTGAAAAATATCCTCATATTGTGCGCGGTTTTAAACTGCATGGCGAATCGGGATCTATATCTCGATGGGGAATGGGCGTCCTTAAATTAGCTCGCGATGTAGCAGATGAGAGTAATTTACCTCTCTATGTTCATACAGGAGAATTATTTCATGTTGATGAAGATTTTCGACCAAATCCAGAACACGTAATAGAAAAAGTGCTTTCTTATATGAAAGCGGGCGACTTATTAGCTCACTGCTACAGTTGCAAACCAGATGGAGTGATGGGAAGGCATAATAAAGTGCCAGATTGCGTTCTGGAAGCAATGCAAATGGGAGTGCTTTTGGATTTGGGACATGGACTGAATTTTAGTTTGGAAATAGCCGCTCGCATGATGAGCGAAGGAGTATTTCCCGATATTATTAGTAGTGATGTTCACGGAGATTTCGATACTCCTTATAATGATGCTGTGCTTGATTACAGTTTGTGTGGTGCTATCTCTAAACTGATGGCTTTAGGGTTAGAATTGGAGAGCGCGATCGCATCCGTCACCATTAACCCCGCCCGCGTCCTCAAAGCAGAACATGAGATTGGCACATTACGAATTGGCGCGATTGCCAATATCTCCATACTCGAATTAGTAGAAGGTGATTGGTTATTTCGCGATCGTTTAGGCAAGCAGTTGCTAGCAAAGCAAAGATTGATGCCAGTTTGGGTTATTCGTGCTGGTCAGCTTATTAAACCACATCTTCATTTACTTCGGGATTTAAATTAACAGGATTAGGGTGGGCATTGCCCACCCTAATCCTGTTGTTAACGGAAAAGGAAATTGCTGCTACTGATAGCGCTCACTTGAATCCCTTGTATTAGAGCCACATCTTTGCCAGCAATACTAATCAGCACATCAGCACCATTTTGGCTAAGGGTAAGAGATCCAAAACTCGTTGCGCCCGGTACGCTGGATAAACTGATAGCATCGGTACCAGCTTTAAAATCAGCGATGATATTAACAGCAACGGGAAGTGTAGTATTTGCGATGCGAAATTCATCTATGCCATCACCACCAAAAAGAATATTGTTGCCATTCCCTGCAAACAAAACATCGTTGCCCAAATCACCGTACAACGTGCTATTAGTACCTCCGAAAAGGATGTCATCATCCTGACCGCCCCGCATTATGCAATTAGCTGCGCCGGTGATATTATCTTTACCTTTGTTACCATTAACGATATTGCTAGCGCCAGCAACTATAATATCGTTGCCATTATCGCCATAAATGATATCTTTGGTACCACCAGTCAAGTAGTCATCACCTTGACCGCCACGCAGTATGTTGTTACCAGAACTACCAGCACCGCTAATGGAATCATTACCTTTGTTACCGTTAATCTCTTGATTGCCTTTGGCAAAAAGCACATCTGGCCCCATCCAAACAGCCCGGATTAGCTGACCGCCCTCGACGTAGTTGCCTTTCATAGTCGATCGATCTGCGATCGTGTGGGCTTGAACATCAAACATATAATTGTTTCTGCCAGACCCAATTTCGATAATCCCAGAGGTTTCCCATTCACCAGCTTTACTGGTGTTATTAAACTGAGAACCTGCGGCACTTTCGTTTAGTTCAGCAACTAAAGTAACTTTGTCAGTAGCGATATCGTAAGACCAAATGCCAGCATCCCGCGCCCTGGCAGACATCGCATCACCACCAAAGGAAGTTTCATCTTCACAAATCATAACTTTACCGTTGGTGGTGACGACAATATTGTCATAACTAACACCTGTATCCAAACTGCCAGTCATCACAAGTTCAAAGTTAGAAATTTTCCCAGCCGGATCGTTAGGATTGAGGCTAAAACGATATAGCTTGCCATAAGGATTTTCTGCTTCAGCAGGAGTATTTGCTTTTCCACCAGCAGCTTTATCGGTAGTACCTGTCGTCACGAAATAAAAAGTGCCCGGATTGTTGGGATCTTCGGCGAAATCTTCCAGACGGCGAAAGTTTGTTGTGCGTCCGCTAGTATTAACCCAGTTGTGCAGAACTGTGCCAGTTGGATCGAGAGTTACATCCTTGGGAATTGGTGTCCATGTGGCTCCTAGTTTGACACCTTCAGCCATGATCTCGGCGTCTAATCCATCGACTTTTAAGGCATATAATTGCCCATCTTTGAAGCCGTTGGGATCTTGTGGAGTTTGCTGACCGACGAACATATAAAGTTCGCCGTCGGTGAAATCTTCTGTGCTAAACAACACCGTTTTATCGGAATTGGTAGCGCGATATTGGGAAGCAGCAACTACGTTTTCTTTAGCGTAGCGACCCAAACCGTCGATCGCTAATGCTACTCCGTCTGGAGATATTGCCCATCCGCGACTGGAAGACTCACCAGTTGTTGTATTATTCGTAGTTTCTTCTGGTGCAAAATAGATGGGGACTTCTTGACCGTTCGCATCAACAAACCCGTACTGAGCTAAATAAGCGGAACAAAAGCGGGTGAAACTCAAATTTTGACCTGTAGTGGCGTTTGCGTAAGTGCCAGTTGAGGTGTTTAAGACGTATTGGCCAGTAGTATCTACTGCTTTCTCGATCAGGTTTTTACCGCCGATTATGTTCCAGTTTTTATCGAATACAAACAAGGATACTCTAGCTCCTTGAATTTTCCCAGATACAGTCGAGGAAATCTCGGAAAAAAGGGGATTACCTTTACTATCAAGTGAGGCGATTTCGTGGTTTAAGAACAGGTAATTGTAATCTTTGGTTTCAAATACTCCCATACCATCTGGAATTCCAGTCATGGCAAAGGTTTTACCTGCTGCGACCCGAAAATTTCCCACCGTTCCCTCAATCATGGGAACTTCGTCTCCTACGGTTAGCACAGGGATAAATTCGTAGCCTGGGTTCCCAGTCACATTATTGACGTAAGGGGTAGCAGCCATTATAAACCCTTCCTTTCTTTTAAGAAGTAATTTTGCACCACAGTTCGAGACCGCAAAAAAATTAGCATTATTTGCGATACGCACCAATAACTATGTCTCTAAAAAGTTAAGGACTAACTAGCAAAATGTTATGGATAAATTAAAGAAAAGATATACTTTGATTAAGCTAAAAAAGTTTAAATATAATTGTATATTTTGTTTCAAAAAATTATCATAAATATGAAAAATTTTATATTTATTAACAGGTCAATATCTGCATTACAACAATCTAAATTAGTCAATAAAAAAATCCTATCCCGCCCCAGCAACGATCGTGCGCTGGTGAGGGCTGTTGCGAGTAATATTTGGGATCTCGAAACTAGCTTTTACTAAAGCTTGTTCGATATAGCTTTCTCGTTGTTTTTGATAATAAAAATTTATTTAATAATTCCCTGTCCTTTGAGGAATAAAATCAAAAGAATTGTGTTAATCCAATACAAAACTGTTAGGAGAATTGGCCAATCGGTTAATAAAATTTCTTCCGGTCGCTCGCTTTCTACTCCAAATTCGTTTCCTATTTTGTTTCTGCGTGCAATTTCTTGGGGGTCGCTGAGGAATTGATAGCGAAATATACCGTATAAAACAAAAGGTAATGTTAGCATCATCCAGGGAGTTGTCGCACCTTTGACTTGCGGGCCAGAACTCCAAATGGCGTAGCTAAATACAGTTCCCGTAGTGACAACGCTCTCCATACGAGTTAATAAACCCAATGAATAATGCTTGAGAACAGCACGAGTTTTGCCGCCATTAAATTGCGTTAGCCGCAGTTCTGCTTTGCGTTTTTCTACACCTAAAAATAGAGCCAGCATCGCAGTACAAAGCAAGAACCAGGAGGAGAGGGATATATTGGTTGCTGCTGCACCTGCGGATGCTCTAAGGACAAAGCCAGTAGCGATCGCAATAATATCTAAAATCACGATCTGCTTTAGCCGTAGATTATACGCTATTTGCAACAAAGCGTAGCCAAGTATAGTGATTCCCAACCAAGGCGATCGCAGCCAACCGACAATTAGAGCTAAACTTAATAAAGTTACCGCCATACCAATAGCGAAGCGAATACCGATCGCTCCCGCTGCGATCGGTCGTTGGCTTTTAATCGGGTGACGACGATCGGCTTCTATATCCGCAATATCATTGAGCAAGTAGAAACAACTGGAAGTGCAGCACAACAGCACAAATGCCAGCGCACTTCCTAACATTGATTCGACATTTATGCTGAAAGCGAATAAAGGTGCAGCAAAAACAATCAAATTTTTTGTCCACTGGCGGGGTCTTAAAGCTGCTAGATGAGGAAATCTCATCTTTTTGGCTTTCAGCTTCGGTGCGGTTCCATTTAAATGCGAGGTATTACGGAAATCTATAATTTTCCCATCCTTTGGTGATAAAAATTTTTTGGGTAACTTTGGTAGGTTGGGTTGAGCGATAGCGAAACCCAACCTACAATTGCCATCAAAGTATACAGTATTGAGGGTAATTGGGAATATTGATTCCCGATGGTTCGCTCTTCAATACTCAATCCCCAGTTTGTCTGCGGTTAAGTTTAATTTAGATAGAATCTAAATCGATCGATCGCGAACCTCCCCGCTCTAACTGTACTAAAAGTTTACCCAGTTGCGACCACACCAGTAAAGCGATCAGGACTGTCAAAGATACAGCAATCACATAGGAAAGGGCAGCAGGAAAGCCAAAAATTTCCAGACCGGACGCCAGAAAAATACAAATTCCCACACAAATTCCCAAAAAAGGAAGTTGTAACTGTACTCCTTGCAAGTAAGCTAGGGTTCGCGTCGATCGAGTTTTAAACCATTCCTGCGCCAATTGTTTGAGCGTCGCCTCAAACGCTAAGCCTGATGTTACCCCAACCAGCAACCCAGCCAGGAGAAAAAAATAAGGGGGCTCTGGAAACATGGATACTAACAACTCCTTTGGAATGACAGCCTGATGCTCGATCATACCAGGAAGGGGGAGTGTGGAAGTCACTCATTCAAAAGTCACTCATTCAAAAGTCAAAAGGGAGAAGGAGGAGGGAGAGGGAGAAGGGAAGATGAAAACAGGAAAAATATTAATTCTTCCACTTTCGCGCTGCCCCTTTTTCCCGCTCTTCCACTCCTCCTTCTCCCTTTTACTCTTCTTTTTGACTTTTGACTTTTGAATGAGTGACTTTTTCTAGTCCCTGTTTTCACTTCTTGTCGGAGAAAGCTGTCAGAGAGCCAACAGATGGTAAAATTGCTGCTGCTCCCTCAGTCGATAATTCGGCTAAAGCTCCCAAAGCAGCATTAAATAGTTGTGCTGGTTTGATATCGTCTTTAATCAAGTTCCATAGACGTTGGACTTCTTCGGTGTGCAAGCGATCGTCTTCTGTCAAGGCTAGCACCAGTTGGCGACGTAGAAACTTGCCTTCATCGGAAAGCAAGTATTGCAAACCCATTTGTGCAGTCGGTAATAAATCGAAACTGTTGTCAGAACGAGCGATCGCAATCAGATTTTCCAATCTTTGCCACTGGAACTTACCATTTTTGAACAGTACATCGATCAGACGCCGCCGCAGTTGTGGTGTTTCCCCTGTCAGCAGACGCCGCGCTACATAAGGATAAGCAACTTCCACAATCTTAAAATTGGGATTCATACTGAGCGCCAATCCTTCTTGCGTTACCAAAGAACGAATGATCAGCGCAAATTTAGCGGGAACGCGGAACGGATAATCGTACATCAACTCCGAGAAGCGATCGGTAATCGTCTTAAAGTTGAAATCGCGCACATTTTTGCCGATCGCTTCGCCCAGCACTGCTTCTAGAGCGGGTACGATCGGGCTGATGTCTATTTCTGGTGTCAAAAAGCCGAGTTTGACAAAATCTGCCGCTAAATCTTCGTAATCTTTATTGATCAGATGAACAACTGCATCTACCAAAGTTTCTTTGGTAGTTTGCTCTAACTGATCCATCATTCCAAAATCAATGTAGGCCATTCTACCGCCCGATACCCACTTGCTGGGTTGCTTTTCCCCATCTACCGGACACTGGGGCGGTAAGCCAAACAAATTGCCGGGGTGCGGGTCAGCATGGAAAAATCCGTGTTCCAGAAGTTGCTGCAACCCTGTAGTTACGCCAATGCGGATCAGGGCTTCCGTGTCAAGTCCCGCTTTCTGAATCTGTTCCGTATCCGTTAGCTTAATACCGTGAATCCATTCCAGGGTGAGGACGCGCTGGGAACTGTAGCGCCAGTAAATTGCCGGCACTTTTACTTCTGGGTCGTCGCGGAAATTAGTGGCGAATTTTTCCGCGTTGCGTCCCTCGTTGAGGTAGTCAATTTCCTCAAATAACTTGATGCCGAATTCATCTACAATCAGCGTCAAGTCATGTCCCAAATTCAGAGGCAGCCAGGGAGCCATCCAAGTCGCTGCCCATCTAATTAAATATAGGTCTAGGGTTAGTGTGGGCAGTAAGTTGGGTCGCTGCACTTTGACGGCGACTTCTTCTCCGGTGTGGAGTCTCGCCCGATAAACTTGTCCCAGACTGGCGGCAGCTACTGGCTGGGGGGAAATTTGGCTATATGCTTCGTCTACAGATCTGTCTAATTCCGTTTCGATGATGCGGAAGGCGATCGCGCTGTCAAACGGCGGCAATTGGTCTTGTAATTTGACCAATTCGTCTAAGAAGTCTTTGCGTATCAAATCCGGTCTGGTGGACAGGGCTTGACCTACTTTAATATATGTGGGGCCGAGATGAGTAAGTATTTCCCGCAGTTGGGCAGCTCGTTTGAATTTGTTCTGCTCGGCTAGATTTAGCCATTCATCCCACTGCCAACCGATCAGAAATCCAGCAAAAAACCATATTACTGTCAAGGTGCGCCAGATGGCTAGCCACGGACGTTTGCTGTAGTAGCGAGCGATCGCGTTGGGATCGTAACCTCTTAACCGAGCGAGTGGATGCTGACTCACGCTTTGTTTTTGCCTCTCAACTTCTGATTTTGTCTACAGAGGTCAGCTAACACTTTACAGTTTATGAACCTTGACTGCCTTTTCACTTAAAAATTGCCCTTATCGGGTTTCAGCCAGTTATTCAGCAATCTAGTTCAACTGGGCTGACCGCTTGTCTTTAACTTTTCTTCAAGTATAATATACAAAACTACAAAATTATCATAGTAAAGTTAAGCCAGCTTTAAGTTTGCTGTCACCTCTGCAAATTTCTAGTAAAATCTCGCAATATAGTATTCCCCAAGCTAGTTTTGAGCCGTTACCGCAGGTTTATTGGCTAGGACAGCCCGGATCGCATCACGATCGCCGAACTACCAAAGTGCCACTCCGGTAAAATTAGTTGACAAAAAAGGAATAATGTGTATTTGTATGGACGCCAGCAAAGGGCCAATTTATGGCAGATTTTGGTGTGCTGGTGCTTGGGTGGCACGAACTTGTTGCACTTGAGAAATAGAGGAAATATTTACCATGTTACGATCTTCACAGAAAGTCAGCACTCAAAAACTATAACTCGACATCTGCCATAAGGTAGAAAATTCATGATTTTGTTAAGGAAGCGATCGAGGGGTTAAGTGACACCCCTTGCCGATCCGGATTTCAGAATGAGCGATCGCTTATATGGAACAAAAGTTATGTTAACCTTTGAGACAAATATTTACCCTTGAAAGCTGATGACGCTGCCTAAAAACTTTCGTTTGACTGCTGCGCTATCTATAGTCGGGTTAGCATTGATTGGTGGATGTTCCTCCACTGAGTCACCACAAGCAACATCTAGATCGAACTTGACTCAGAGTGATGCGATCGAGTCATCATCCACTACAACCGAAACTGTAACAAAAGTGGAAGCGCCAGTAAGTAATTTTGCTGTGTCCCTTGTCTCGCCAGATACTCCAGATCCAGTTGTTAACGCTGCGATTCTGCAATACGTAAAAACTCTAGCTGCCAAAGGATTTGCCAAAGAAACCCAACAAGGAGTATGGATGCAATCTGGCAATAGCCTTTTGGCAAATTATCGCGGCACAATCCCCCTGCCAGCTGCTTCCGTAACAAAAGTAGCAACAACTCTAGCGGCGCTGCAAACTCTTGGCCCAGATTATCAATATGTAACTCTAATTAACGCAACTGGGCCGATTAAAGATGGCGTTTTGCAAGGCGACTTAGTAGTTCGGGGAGATGGAGACCCTTTGTTTGTTTGGGAAGAAGCTATTAGCTTGGGCAATACTTTAAACCAAATCGGCATTAATAAAGTAACTGGCAATTTAATAATTGTGGGTAAGTTTTACATGAACTTTAAAACAGACCCGCATATTGCAGGTACGCTACTAAAACAGGGGATAAATAATAAAATTTGGTCAGAAACAACTAAAAAACAATATTTTAGTATGTCCCCAGGTACACCTAAACCCCTAGTAGAAATACAGGGTTCGGTAAAAGTAATGCCTTCCACTCCCAGTAACCTAAAACCTTTAGTGCGTCATTATTCTTTTCCACTCGCCGAACTTCTCAAAAGAATGAATCGGTATAGCAACAACCACATGGCTGAAATGATAGCCAGTTCTGTGGGAGGTGCAAAAGTAGTCGCACAAAAAGCTGCTGATGCAGCTGGCGTTCCCCAAGCGGAAGTTCAACTCGTAAATGGTTCGGGATTAAGTCCGGAAAATCGCATTTCACCTCGCGCTGCTTGTGCGATGTTCCTGGAGATAGAACGCTATCTTGCATCTCATAATATGACGATCGGCGATGTTTTTGCCATTGTTGGCAGAGATGAAGGAACCTTGGATAAGCGCAATTTACCCCCGTTAATAGTTGTGAAATCCGGTACTTTAAATAGTGTCAGTTCCTTAGCGGGTGTTTTCCCGACACAAAAGCAAGGTTCTGTCTGGTTTGCCATTATGAATGTAGGAGAAAATACCGATGAATTCCGCATTCAACAAGAAACCTTACTAAAAAGTTTTTTGCAGGAGTGGGGAGAAGTTTCATCATTACCAGCAGAGTTTACACCTAATCCCGAACTGCAAAGTAGAACCTCGCGAAGCGAAATTGTGAGGTAGCTATAGCTAGGGGTTAGGGGTTAGGGGTTAGGGCGTCGGGGTTAGGGAAGAGGGAAAAGGGGTAAGAGGAAAATTTTGACTTTTGACTTTTGACTTTTGACTTTTGACTTTTGACTTAGCGAGGATCTTTTGGTCGAGCTACCATGATGCCGATCGCATTCTTAATATTTCCAACATAATACTGTAAATCGCGGGAAATTCTTACCGTTCCGTTGGGTGAAGCGTGAATAATACCCATAGTGCCGTTTGCGTTTCGATAAGCTAAGCCTGTGTGGGTTACGTCCAAACCAGGAATGCTAGTAGCGACCGCTACAATATCACCCGGTTGCAATTGTGGGTAAACTCGGCGAATACTGGAAATCGGAATGTAATTCATACTTAAGTCAGCGAGTTTGTTTTCCGCTTGAACAAAGCACTGATAATTGAGGTCGTCTACCGCCATTGGTGCATAATTAGCCCGATTGCTACTGATATAATTCAGTTTCTTATTCAAGCGAATCCCACCCATACGCGAAGCGATTTCTGTCACATTATCCCGTTTTTGGTTATCGGAAATCCATTCGGAAAAATAGTGCAATCGGCTGCAATATCCATGCAACTCACCATCGCGGTAACGCAAATTTATCAGATTATCGGTAAAACTTTGATATGTATAATCTTTTACCGCTACGCCGCGAGCGATCGCCAGTACCGTTTCCACAAACAGCACACAATCAAACTTATCTAAAGTTACCACCAGTGTCTCTATGTTCGAGCGATCTAATAAGTTTGCTTTATAGGGTGCGCCGAGAAATTGATTGCCGATCGCCTGCAAAATTTCTCCCATTGGGCGATCGTACAATTTCTGTTGCTGTGCGTACTGCATTACCCGCCGAAAACGCGCTCCATCTTGGGTTTGAGGGACTTCTTCTCTTCTGGCGGGAGGGGCGTTTTGGCTGTTAGGGCGATCGGCTACAGTAAACTCGGAGTTAATTTTGGGATCTTCAACTCGTGGAGCGACAACTTGCAGGGGCGGTACCGCAGTTCGCAAAGCAACTAACGCACCTGCACTGCCGCCAACTATCATAGATCCCAATACAGCCAACCCGAAGATTTTTCTCATCGTCAAGGTCAATAAAAAGCAGAGATTGATAACGCTCTAGTGTAGCAGATGTAACACATTTTTAAGCGCAGCCAAGCATAATTAGATGTATACAAATAAATTAATTTATGATTAACTTTGTATAAAATAAAAGCTAAGATGCTTAGTTTTGCGGCAATTTTTCCGCCCCGAATGTAAGTAAGCTAGAGACGCGCCAGAAAATATTTTTATCTCGCGATTGTTAAGCTAAGTTAAACAAATATGCCTGCAACAATTGCCTTGATTGCCCACGATGCCAAGAAGAACGATATTGTCAACTTCGCACTTACCTATTCACCCCTGCTCAAACGTTACAAGCTGATTGCCACCGCAAACACAGGAGAGCGCATCCAAGCAGCAACTGGCTTGCCAGTCGAACGAATGTTATCCGGGCCTATGGGTGGAGTAGCTCAGATTGCAGCTGAAGTGGCGGCGGGTAACGTCGTTGGCGTAATTTGTCTGAGCGATCCGCAGGAGACGCGATTTTACCAACCAGATGTTGAAACGTTGATGAGGATATGCAACGTCCACAACGTAATTCTGGCAACTAATATCGCCACCGCAGAAGCGATCGCCACCCGGTTGGCAAAGACACTTGTCGCTCATCTCATTTTCAATCCGGTTTCCGGTCGCGGCAATCCAGAGCAAGATTTGGCTTTAATTCGGAAACTGCTGGAACCTTACCTGCACTTGGAAGTTCACCAAACCACACCAGAGATCGAACCGGAGGAATTAGTACAACAAGCTCTGGCCCAAGGAGCCGATATCGTTATCGCTTCTGGAGGCGATGGCACCGTCTCCGCAGTGGCAGGAGCATTAATCGGCACCAGTATTCCTCTCGGTATCATTCCCAGAGGAACCGCCAACGCCTTTGCAGTTGCCTTGGGAATTCCTCGGTTAATGCCGATTAGAAATGCCTGTCAGCTAATCATGGCCGGACAAACCCGCAATGTAGATGTGGCGCGTTGCAATGGCTACCCGATGATCTTGTTAGCCGGTGTGGGATACGAGGCGGAAACCGTAGAAAGAGCCAGCCGGGAACTGAAAGCGCAATGGGGCCCGATGGCATATTTGATGGCAGGGTGGCAACTGCTGGAAGAATCGAATTTGTTCGATACGGAGATTGAGGCGGAAGGAAATGTTTATCAGTTTCAAGCCGCCGCAATTACAGTAGCTAATGCTGCACCCCCCACCTCAGTATTAGCGCAGGGAGCGGGAGAAGTTATTTTTGATGATGGATTGTTGGATGTAACTATTGCTACAGCGGAAAACAGGGCGCAGGCAGTCACAACTATGCTAAAAATGTTGGGAGGAGCGATCGTCAAAACCGATCTCGAACATCAGAATGTGATTCACAGTCGCGCCAAGCAAATCAAAATCACCACAAATCCCCCCCAAAAGGTAGTAGTAGATGGCGAAATTATCGGCACGACTCCCATAGAAGTTGAGTGTATCCCCGATGGTTTAACAGTTTTAGCTCCCAATCCTGGTAGACCGATCGGTGTTTAACATACTCTGCGACAATCCCCATCTACATCTGCGTTTATCTGCGTTTATCTGCTTCCATCTGCGGTAAAAAACATCTCAATATCGTAGCCGATAACATCGGTAGTACATGAGGGTTATCTCTTGGAATCATTAGTTAAAATTTAACCGCAGATGAAGAAGGATGAACGCAGATGAACGCAGATAATATTGCAAATTTTTGGATCTACTATAGTAGGGTGCGTTACGCTGAGGCTAACGCACCTTACATTTTTGGTTAGCTAATAACTAACTTGATTTAGACCTAGCCTCCAAATTCTCCAAACGACTCATCAATTCCTGATTTGTTTTTTTCAACCGATCGAGTTCTTCTCGCAGTTGTTTGACCGATTGGTCAGTACCCGCACTTTGCTGCACTTTTTGCACCGCTTCTTCGGCAATGCGACGCACGCGCCCATCGGGTGTACCATCAACTAAAGAATTTAAAATGGGGATAGCTTTGGCTGTCTCCATTTGTCCGAGTGCTGTAACAACTGCTACTTGAGTTAAGAAGAAGGTTTCTCTGGATAATTCTTGCAATTGTTCCAGAATCCAATCCACGTTGTTTGGTGTCTGACCCGTGGAAATCGCTCCCAAAGCGCGAATTGCTGCCAAGCGCAATGCTTGCGGGATGCCGGGGCGCGTGTATTCCAAAATCAGATCCAATGCTACTGGTGATGTTTTTAACTGGCTCAACCCTGCGATCGCACCAATCCGCACCACCTCGTTCCAGCCAGCTTTTTGCCGCAGGATATTGCTAAGCAAACCGACAACTTCATCTTCTTTATCTTTTAGAATTGGTGAAGCTACCATTCCCGCAATTGTGCGGGCAGATGCCGATTCTACATAATAACTGGCGTCGCCTTTTTCGACCAAATTCTTCACAGCATCGTAGCTTTCTGGCGTCTTGATTTTAGCTAAAGCTTCCACCACAGCGCGGCGCACCAAAGGATTTTCATCCTGCAAACCTTTTACTAAAGCTTCGCCTGCTTGGTCGAGTTTAACTTCCGCTAATTGTTTGGCAACTTCTGCCCGCACACCCCAACAACCATCTTTTTCAAGTGCGAGTGATAGCGCTTTTACTGCTTCCAATCCTCCCTTTTTCGCCAAAGCTTCAGCGGCGTAAATTCGCGAAATCGGATCGGAATCGAATTGCAACTGCGCCTTCAGTTCTGCAACTGGATACTCCAAAGAAACCGTTTTCAAATAGTGATTGCCAACATCAAAACTGACAAATTCTGGTTTCTCCTCCAACGGGAAGTAAAAGCTTTGTTCCCGTTCGTGTACGCGAACTGTGAAAGATTTAAATTCTTTGAATTTATCTGCTTGGGTAGAGCCAAAAGCAATCGGAATTCTCAGGTCGAACAAATCATTGCCACTGCCATTATTGCCTGCTTTTGCTTGATTTTGAGTTACCGTTATCTTAGCCAACTTGCTATCGCCATCCCAAGCATAGGTAACCTTATAATCAGGATGTCCGCCGCGATAAACGTACTGGTCGAATAAAAATAGCAAATTGCGTCCGGTAGCTTTTTCAATTGCCCTCAGCAAATCCACAGTTTCGACAGTTTTGTGGGCGTTATCGCCGACAAAAGTATGAATTGTGCGGAAAAACAATTCATCTCCCAACTCTGTCCTAATCATATGATAAACGCAGGCACCTTTTTCATAAAGGTGTCGATCGTAAAGTTCGATCGCTTCCCGATAAACATGAGTTACAATAGGACGGCGATAGCGACTGCTATCTTCTATTAAATAGTTACGCGACTCATTCAAACGATAGTACGCAGCGTCTTCCCAACCATACTCATTTTCCGTCCACAACACCTCAGAATATGTTGCCATTCCCTCTTTTATCCAAGCATGAGACCAATGCTTGATCACAACCAAATCACCAAACCATTGGTGGGCGAGTTCGTGGGCGACTAAACTTTCGCTGAGGCGATTATCTAAAGATGCCCTTTCGTCGATCAAACATCTATCTGTTAATAATGTTGTGGAAGTATTCTCCATCCCCCCAAAAATAAAATCATCCACGCAAACTTGTGCGTATTTGGGAAATGGATAAGGATAGCCAAATTTTTCGCTGAAAAATTCGATCATCCGAGGCGTTTTACCCATCGTGAGGCGGGCATCTTCTTCTCGTCCCTTCTCCACATAATAAGTTATCGGTTTTCCATTCCAATCATCTTGAATTTCGCCAAAATCTCCTACTGCCAAAGTCATCAAATAAGTGGGATGAACTTCTTTTTGCGACCAGTGATAAATTTTGTCTTCGTCAGTTTCTTCTGTATTAATTAGTACGCCGTTGGAAATAGCTATTAACGGTTTGGGAACTCTGACGCGAATTTCCGAAGTTGCCAACTGTCCTGGATAATCAAAGCAGGGAAACCAATAGCGAGAATCTTCATCTTCTCCCTGAGTCCAAACTTGCACTGGTTTGTTGGGATAATGTTTATCGGGGCCAATGAAGTAAATGCCGCGTTGGGGTTTTTCTACAGAATAAGCGATCGCAATCTCGATCTGCTTACCTACTTGCATCGGTGTGCTAAGTTTGACGTGCAGCTGTTCCGCATCGTATTCAAAATGCTGCGGCGAACCGTCAACTTGCACAGATTGGATATTCAAGTTTACCGCATCCAACGTCAAGCGATCGATCCCACTCCGCACAGGCGCTAATCTGATACTGCAAGTCCCTTTACAAATGCGGTTGGGAATATCTAGGGTCAAATCTAGGAAAATATGTTCTACCTGTCCCGGCCTATCTGGATTGTAGTGGGGACGCGCACCGGGTAACTCAAAAGATTTATGGCCATTATTTTCGGAATCAAAATAAAAGTGCAACTTCATATGGTATTGACTCTGGGAAACAGGAGAAGTCTAGCTGGTATCGGGAGAGCGAAATGCGATCGAGTACATTTTCCAGGTTAGCGTTTTTGGAGATTCCCGTACCGACATCTAACCATTCGGCTGAATCCCACTCCCGTTTTACTGTGCAGCTTGTCCCACTTATGGCGTTTTTCCTTGCTTGGCGGCGATGGGGTCAGCGTTAGCGACAGGTTCCGTGTACTCGCAAAAAATACCTATACCGATTTTGAGAATGTGGAGAACGATGATAGTTGCGATCGCGGGATTAATCGGCAACGTAGTTAATTGTACCACCGAGATAATCAACGCTGTCAGTAAAGCTGCATCTGGAGGCTTTTTAATATATTCGCTAAGTTTGCCGCGAAAACCTTCATTCCCGCAGAGTTCTTGACGGATAACTTTTAGAGTAACTTCCCATAGAGATTTTTGAGGGCCGAATGATTGCAATCCATTTACTTCAGTCCATAATTTATCGAAAGTCTCATCAAGCTTGCCGTCATATTGTTTTAAAGTAGTAAAAGCTTCTTGGGCAAAGCTTTCATTTTGTAATAACTGCTGCTTTTCGTTAATTTCACTGGTAGTTAGTTCGGTTTCTATTGCCATGATTTACTTTCTTTTCTTTAATTAGGGAGAGTTGCTTAATTCCTGAATCAACTGCGTGGGTGTTAGAATTCTAGGAGTAGTAACTGGAAAATCTGCTATGTCGCGAGTAATTATAGTATCTAATTTATTCTCCACAGCAGTGCTGTATTGAATCCCATCTTCAAAATTCCTAAAATTCGCAGTTAATGCCATTGAAATTACAGATTCATCAACTGTAGCTACTCGGCAGAAGGTAAAAATCCTTCGTAAAAAATCGATAGTTTGCTCTCGACCTTTAGGTTTACGGATAATGTAATAAAGGTCACTAACGGTTGATGCTGAAATGTAGCCTTCAACTTCTTTTCGGTGAACAAGTGATAAAACTTGCACGCTTTCGCTATAAAATGGCTGACGTTCTAAGGCTACATCCACTATTATATTGGTGTCTATCAGAATTTTCACAGTTTGTATTTCTCCTTCAAATATTCCCATTTAGCTTGCTCTGGGTCAAAATCAGGAGGAACAGGATCGGTGTTTTCTAACCACTCTTTCAAAATTGGTATTGAGCATTCAACTTGCCTTTTAGGTTTTGCAGCTTGTGGTTGAATTGTTGCCTCTGTATCATTCTTAACCGTTTCCATTACGTGCAAAACTATTACCTCCACATCGCCTGGTGGCATTTTAACAGGTTCTGTAACTGCTAAGTTACCTGCCTCATCGACTTTACCCTTGAGTTTGTAAGCTTGCATAATATTCTCCGATCGCGCTATTTCTACATTATCCTAAAATCTACATTATTTGGCAGATTTATTTATTATATAATCCGCTCATCGCCTAACTTCGAGCCATCATCTTCATCCGTTTCTCGTTCCAAAGCAGCAATAATCGTTCCTTCTAAATGATGCTGTTTCTGATTTTTCACATAAGCTATAGCTTCATTTAATTGCTTGCGTCTCAGAGAAAAAACACCATACCCACGTTGCCAACCAAATTTCGCTTCCGAAATGGGTAAAAGCTGATTCATTTGATGGGAACTGCTACCTTTAATTTTTTACAAAATCAACAATTAAAAGAGTGAGAGGAATAGAAACTACTAAATGAATGTGATTTTCTATGCCACTGATCGCATGAACAATACAACCATACGAATCAGCTTTACCAATGATATAATTATAAAGGTCAGGCTCTCTTTTTGGAGCGATTAGCGGTTGACGTAATTCATCGTAAATTACTACAGCATTATGGTAACAGTTAACCCGCATTTCTCACAAATTTCGCGACCGCCGTCTCTGGAAGCCTTGTATAGTAAGCATTTGAACCTGTTCAACTGAGACTGGAAAAAACAACACACTGTTGAAAACCTTATTCTGTCTAGCTTTGACGAAATGAGGGTGTAACCTTTAACCACTATTGTGTGAGAAATGCGGCATCAGCGCTTCCTCATCAAAAGGATGCTGGAACGGGACAGCATCGGCGAAGCGGGGGTTTTCTTGTCCCCGTTGCCAAGATAGGCGAATCGTATCATTTTCGTGGGTAATGGTTAACCGATTTTTCGCCATCTCTGTTTTCCGTGTGCTGATGAGGCTGTTGCGATTTTAACAAACATAAACGTAGGGTGGGCACTGTCAAACCTACAACTAAAGCTCAAAGCTCGCCCGGAACTCAAGTTCCAGCGTCATAGCTGAAGTCCACTGAAGTGGACTGAAATTGTTTACCAGTCCACTGAAGTGGACTTTCGCTATTAGCTTGGGGTTTGAACCCCAAGCGGGTCTTAGCGTATAAATACTTATGGCCTACCAGCGAAACTGCTAATACCTTAGATATAGATTCGGTCATCAGTTATTTCCAAATCACTGATGACTAATTACTAATAACAATCTCATCAAATCTCAGGATAATAAAATGTCTGAAAAAAAAACAAGTTTTCTCAATCCTCTGATTATCGGTGCTGCGGTTATCCTAGCGGGTGGTGTACTTGCCTACCTTTACTTGAAAGGTGCTTTTAGCGATGCGACAAGTCCTCTGGCTAGCGCCAAAGTTGTGCCGGATGAGGCATTGATGACTGCGATGATTTCCCCAGACCCTAATGCTTGGTCGCAATTGCAACAATTTGGCACTCCAGAAGCTCAAGCTGCTCTTAGCAAAGGGCTAAATGAGTTTAACAAGCAGATGACGGCGGAATCAAAAATTGATTATGCAAAAGATATTCAGCCTTGGCTTGGTAGTGTGATGTTTGCTGTTTTGCCATCAGATGCAAGTCAACAAAATCAACAAAATTTGCTGGTGGTTGTAGGAATAAAAGATAAAATTAGCGCCTGGAATTTTGCGAATAAACTCAAAGCGCAATTGAAAACACAAGAAAGCGATTACAACGGTGTTAAAATATCGGAAACTGTAGGAAGTAATAATAAAACATTTAGCGCTGTACTGAATAGCCATTTGGTCTTGTCGCCACAAAGGAAATCTGTGGAAATGGCGATCGACACTTTTAAAGGGCAGCCTTCTTTTGCGAACAAAGAGAATGCTAGCACCATGCTTGCCAAGGGTATAGATATTCAAAATAGTCTCGCCCAAATCTATATACCGGAATACGGAAATGTCTTGCAAAAGTTACTCGAAAGCAATCCTAATTCACCCGCATTGCCGCCTGAATCTTTGGCACAGCTTAAGCAGGTAAAATCTTTGGTAATGGGTTTGGGGGTTGATAATTCTGGTTTGCGAATGAAAGCGATCGGCAAAGTAGACCCCTCTTTAATTAAAGTAGAATACAAACCCGCTCCCGGTAAAGTGGTAGCGCAATTTCCCCTAGAAACGATCGCACTGATCAGCGGATACGGAATCAGTCGCGGTTGGCAGGCTGTAGTCTCAGAATCAGCCAAAAATACGCAACTTCAACAACAAATTGACCAATACAGACAGCAAATTAAAACTAGCTACAATATTGACCTAGATAAAGAAGTTTTTGGATGGATGGATGGGGAGTTTGCTGTCGGAGCGATCTCATCAAATCAAGGTGTTTTAGCTCCCATCGGTTTGGGTGGAGCGTTGATATTGAAAACAAGCGATCGCGCCACCGCCGAAGCAACCCTTGCTAAAATAGATGCGATCGCCCAAACTAACTCTGTGACTGTAGGAGAAAGAAACATCCAAGGCAAAACAGTAAAAGAATGGCGACTGGCTGACCAACAAGTTTGGTTGGGTTATGGTTGGTTAGATAACGAATCTTTATTTATCGCGCTCGGTGGCCCAATAGTTGATGTTATGGCCATCAATAGTAACCCTCTCGATCGTAGCCCATATTTTCAGGCGATCGCAGGTTCTTTGGAGAAGCCAAATGCAGGCTACTTTTACATAGATATGGATAAAACCATGTCTTTGTTAAATCGCTACTTAACTGCCGCACAAAATAATCCTATGCCACCCGAAACATACGCCATCCTCAATTCGATTCGCGGTATCGGTATCACCGCCACACAGCCTGACGCATCCACCAGTCAAGTGGAAATGTTCTTAGCTCTCAAATCGAAAACTGGAAAATAGTTATTAGTATGTACCGTGCCTCAAACACGATAATTTTAGGTGACTATCGCTAATTTTGGAATCTAGATACCCGACTTCTTGAAGAAGTCGGGTATCTGAGCAAATGACAATTGACAATGGACAACTAACAAATAACAATGAACTAATGGCAAATGACAAATAACTAATCAAATGACTGTCACTGTAAACACCGATACCGGATTAGCTTCTCGCTTAATAAATGGCGTGCTTTCTGTCAAGCCCCTAGCCGCCTTAGCCAAGCATCAAGCTCGTCAGATGATGATAAAACGAGCCGAGAAAATAGGCGTACATTGGACAAAGCAAGTAGAAGAGTTGCGTACCCACGACTGGGAAACTCACCTAGCTGAAGTAAAGAATCCCAACATAACTTACCCAGATTACTACCTGCGATCGTTCCATGCCTACGATGAAGGTAATCTCGGTTGGAAACCTGCCTTAGAGGTAGAGTCTGCCGCTTACGCCGTCCACGCCACTATCTGGGGAAATCCTAGCTCTGATGGAGACCCCAAGTTACGTCAAAGTTATCACGATCTCCTCAAAGCTCAAATTCCCAACCAGCCGCAAGATATCGCAGATCTCGGTTGCAGTGTGGGGATGAGTACTTTTGCCCTCCAAAATACTTATCCCCAAGCTAACCTAACTGGTGTTGACTTATCACCCTATTTTCTCGCAGTTGCACACTACCGATCTCAGCAGCGTAACGCACAAATTCACTGGGTACACGCCGCCGCCGAATCAACCGGTTTACCTACAGCTTCATTTGATTTAGTTTCTATCTTTTTGACGTTTCACGAATTACCGCAAGAAGCAACGCGGCAGATTTTCCGGGAAGTACGGCGTTTGCTGCGTCCCAACGGTCATATTGGCATCATGGATATGAATCCTAAATCGGAAGTTTATGCCAAAATGCCACCTTATATTATGACGTTGCTGAAAAGTACCGAGCCTTGGTT
The DNA here is from genome assembly GCF_041929145.1 of Aerosakkonema sp. BLCC-F183. Lineage (NCBI taxonomy): Bacteria > Bacillati > Cyanobacteriota > Cyanophyceae > Aerosakkonematales > Aerosakkonemataceae > Aerosakkonema > Aerosakkonema sp. BLCC-F183. The sequence goes on from NZ_JBHFNU010000080.1 coordinate 40,035, forward strand.
TGATGAGTATTTTAGTTTGGATATCGAACAAGCTTTAGTAGAAGCTGGTTTCGAGAGACCGACTATTACTCGCAACAGTCCTCGCCACCGCACGATCGTTGCCAAAGTGAGCTAGGATTTTTTTCATGTTAAATAAAATGTAGGGTGGGCATTGCCCACTCTACTGGTGTCAATTTAACCCAAATTTGGCAGGTTAAAAGAGTGTTTCGGATTTATGGTGGAAAATGTTTGTTTACATCTGGGATTAAAACTTATATTTGCTACCCTTAAAATAAACTTTTTGTTTTATTTATAATCCGCTGCAAAAAAGTAATTTTCTTTAATTCAACCGGGGGTGTTCCAGTTGGTTTTGGTTCGTTGAGATAGCGGTAATATTCCCACAATCCTCGATAGGGCGCACCTGGTTTCATTGGTATGCCAGCCCAATGAAGATACTGTAATTTTTTCTCGCCATCATACAGTACAATATCTTTTTGTTGGAAGTGTTTTGAACCAGCCCAACTACCTGGGCCACCTCCCGGAATTTTAACGAGATTAAAGCGTTTGGGAATAGAATTTAGCACTATATAATTTAATATTGGTTGATCTGTGACTTGGCTAGAAAAGTCAAAATATTCTCGATGCTGAGAACATTCACGCAACAGTTCGTACATTCGATCCAGCGTAATTATGCCTTTTTTAGATGCCCAAAAGCCACTATTGAAGACATCGCTTAACTGTGCTTCCGTAAATATTTTTTGTTCTCTTACTAAAGGGGAAAAAATGTCCTGCAAACCTCTACCTGCATGATGGTAATCATTGCAAATAAAGCCGTATTCTGACAAGTCATCTAAAACCTTGGCTATTTTCTCAAATACGATAATATCTGTATCGATATAGAGAAATTCATCTAATGGGCCAAACCAGGCTACTAACTTTCGCATCTTATTGGGAAGTGCTAGAAAATCCCGCTCGAAAATTTCGGCAATTTTTTGCGTGAATTGGTTAAGAAAATCTAGGTCGGGAAAAATTTCCACATTATGCAAACGGTTGAGAGTTGCGGCTAAATTTTGATAATTATCATTAAAGGGGATTAAATAAACGGATATATCTGGGTCGTAGTAACGAATGCTATTCAAAAGCGCGATCGCATTCTCACTTACTTTTTCATTTGCTACAATGTAAATTCCGCGAGCCATAGGGATTTTAGTTTTTAGGTTGAGATCTAAATGGATGAATCATTACCGAGATAATCCCAGTTTGCGTAAAACTCGCGTTCCCAAACTGGGAGGTGGATTATAGGGTTTTGGTTTACCTGTGAATTGAGGGCGATTTTCCGGTTCGTGGAGATAGCGATAGTGTAAGAAAATATCCCGATAGGGACAATCAAGATTTTCACCATCGCAAATTCGATTGAACAGTTTAGTCGAGACGCCAATGTAATGAAGATAGGTCAGTTGATTACCGCGATCGTACAAAACATTATCTCTTAACTCGAAATGGCTGGAAGTGACAGAGCAACCAGTTGACTTATTTTTAGGTAATTCTAGCGCTAAATTATAAACTGGTATGTGAGAGCGCATAATCATATAGTTTAAGACTGACTGATTTGGCGCAGACATATACAAAATTTCTGCTTCCCCTGCTGCTAGGCTAGATACCACTGTATTCAATTTCTCCGAGGTAAATATTCCCTTTCTTCCCGCATAAAATCCCGCACAAAAAATTTCTGATTCAAGGCGATTTTGAGGGAATACTTCTAATAATTTAGAACTTTGAATATTGTAAATATGGGAGAGATCTTTATATTGAAAATCATAAACGACAAACTCATGCTTATCTAAAGCTTGAAAAATTTCTGCGAGGTTATTTAATACCAAAACATCTGCATCGAAATAGGCAAACCTTTCAAAAGGTGCTTCGCGATCGAACGCGCAGTAGCGTCGGTTCATTCCGATCCGATAAACTCCTTCAATTCCTTTTTCTTGCCAAATCTTAAAAGCCGTGGGATGTGCTTGCCATACTTTCCTGGACAGATCTTCCCAAGGAGCAAATAAAGTGGGATCTTCTAAAAGGGTGACATTATCTCTTTTGGCAACTTCTGCACGTACTTTATCAACTCGATCGTCATAGGCAATCACGCAAACAGGCATTGATTTACCCACATTTACTTCTATACTGTTTAGTAAGGCAACCAGTTGATTGTAGACATAATCGTTAGCTAAAGTATATATCCCATTTTTCATGTTAATTCCCTATTTGTAAATGCTTATAATTGCTAATTTTACATCAACCGCTCGACTAAATTCGATAACCAATTGAGTAGGTTTAGTTTATGGAGAATAATCTGACGCGCTTCGGCGATCGCATCTTTAGCTTGATGCCAAGCATCTGGTGTGGCAATAATTTCCTTAATGTATGCTATGCCTTTTTCATCTTCGCTTGGCAATCTGAGAAAGCTACCAGGAGGCAAAAGTTTATCAGCCGCCGGCCCACCATAATAAATAGGCAAACACCACGCCAACAAAGCATCCCAAAGCTTTTCGCTCACATACCAATCATTGGCTGCGTAGTTCTCGATCGCCAAGTTATAGTAGTAGCTGCTCATCGCGTTCCATTTATTGCCTACTTTGCCGTATCCTTTCACCCATACAGGTAAATCTCGTCCGTACACATCAAATTCTAAACCGCTCTCGCTCAAAAGCTTTAAAAAAGCCAGTCGCTGACGGTGTTCCTCGGTGCGAGAAATACCAGAGGTGATCCAGCAGCACGATCGCAGTTTTTCTGGTGGCCCCATTTCATTTAATTCTCGGAAAGAATTAGAGTGATACCAAATTGCTGGCATATAGTCGGGAATAGGAGCGAAATCATCTGGGCCAGAAACATATCCGCAATATTTTTGCGCTTGTTCGTATCCCAGCACTCTGTATGTTTGCATTTTGGCAAAAGGGGGTTCCCGTACCAAAAAAATCACTCTTTCTTTGGGAACTCCACGTAACTGCACCTTAATTAGTTCTTCATAACTTTCTTGCTGTTGTGCTTGACCGAACAAACGTGCCAGAAGAGAAGTTTTCGTTTTTGTTTCCGGCAATCCACCATTATACAATAATAAAAAATCTGGCTCTTTAGCTGGTGCGAGCATTTGAATATTTCCCCAAATGCCATAAGGATGTGGTGTTTGTTGCCACATCCAATCGCAAGAAGGTTGATAAAGAGATGGGTAGCTGCTAACCATACCAACAATTTTTTTACTCATATACTAAATTACCTACTAATTAGTTTGTGGGTTCGATCGTCTGCGATCGCTCTACACTTGACAACTGGCGTTTAAAATTTTTAGCGGTAATAGAAATCAAAATCTTTGAGAGCAGCTAATCTCGCTTTGTTCAGGCGATAGTGATAGCCGAGCTTGCGTTTGAAAATTTCCCAAATATTTTTTTCTTTTTCGCCATAGGAAGCATCTAGGTGCTGCCTAATCTTATTCAGCTTCTCCCAACTCTCGCTTTTTGTAATATTCCATCCCACTTTAGCTGCTGCCAATCCCATCGCGTTTCCCTCTCCACTGTGCATACCTTTTAATTCTAAATAACTGCCAATTATACCCCAAATTTTTATAAACTCCTTTTCTCTGTCATTATCTCTGACAACGATATATAACGATTCTCCAATCCACTTGGCCTTATCGCCATCTATATTTAGCTTATTGGCGATATTTTTGATAATTTGTAAGTTAGCTGGGCGATTTTTTTTTATATGGTCGAGCAAGTTTTCATTCCGTCCGAATATCCCCGGCTCAAACTTAAGCTCTTCTGGAATTTTTTCTTTAATTCTTGTATCTGCATCTATATTAATTACCACCCTAAACAATGACAAAGCCTTTTCGACCACAAAGCGTTTGTCGTTATAGCAATGCAAAATTCCTTGCTGCTGGTGCTGGAAAGCTAAAATATTTTTTTCTTCTTTAAATTCGGCTGGATTTTCTGTATAAATAACTAACTTAGTTCCGGGTGAATACTTTTCTAAATCTCCTGCTAATTGTTTAGCTAAAGCGTGATACTTACTGCCAAGAGCTAACGTGCAAAAGCAAAAATCTTTTTCTAATTCTTCCATAGGTGATTTTTAATTTTATTACTATTTGGTCGGTAGTTTAGTACTATTTTCAAATAATTCGATCGTATTTAAAAGACTGATTGCCGAACTGTAAGATTCCTCCAATAATTCGTTTTGTTCTTCGGGAGTATCTATCAAATCATCTGCTAGTAAGCGCAGGGAACCGATCATGGTGTTAAGACGACTGCGAACTTCGTAAGAAAGACGGTTGCGAATTTCTTCATTGCGACTAAATACATTTTCGGGGCGTTCCGCAAATTGCATCGAGTACAGTCGGGCATAGTAACCTCCTTTATCTAAAAGTTCTTCATGAGTTCCAGTTTCGACAACGCGCCCTTGGTCGAGTACGGCAATTTGATGGGCATTTTGCACGGTGGAGAGGCGGTGTGCAATTACGACGGTGGTGCGATCGCGACTGAGATCGTCGATCGCCGCTTGTACCAATCTTTCCGAAACCGTATCCAAAGCACTCGTAGCTTCATCAAGAATTAAGATATCCGGATCTTGCAAAAGAGCGCGTGCGATCGCCAAACGCTGGCGCTGTCCTCCCGATAGTAACACGCCGCGATCGCCTATGACAGTATTTAATCCCTGCGGCATTTTTTCAATAAACTCGTAAGCATTTGCCCGCTTTGCGGCAGTAATAATTTCCTCCTCACTTGCATCAGGCCGCGCATAGGCAATATTATTGCGAATCGTATCGTTAAATAAATAAGTATCCTGGCTGACAATACCCATCGCTCTTCTGATACTTTTGATATCGAAATCCCGCAGATCGATCCCGTCTAGTTTGATACAGCCGCTTTTTGGATCGTAAAATCGCGGTAAAAGATCGGCCAAAGTTGACTTACCCGCACCCGATCCGCCCACCAAAGCAAGAGTAGTACCGCGAGGCAAATACAGATTGATATCTTTTAGCACTAAATTGCCGCGCTCGGAATAGCCAAAAGAAATGCGATCGAAATGAATACCTTCCCGCAATTGCGTATAAACTAAAGAACCCGCAGTCATGAACGGCTTATTATCCAACCGCAAAAAGTCATTTACTATTTCCACGCTAGCAGAAGTATTCGCCAGTTGACTTCTCGCCGCATTCAACTGCGAAATAAATGGCAGAAGTCGGAATAGCACTAATAAATAAGTAAGCAGTACCGCCGATAGCGCCTCGATCTCCCGAATAAAAAATATACGTGCCAGAACGACGATCGACATCAGCGCAATAATCCCGGTTACCTCACTAATCGGGCCAATAGCCGCCGAATTCATCTGCGATTGGAAATCAGCTTGCTCGCGAGATCTAATTAACTTATGCAGCAATTGAAATTCTCTTTCCTCATTTGCCGTTCCCTTCACCAGTCGAATGCCGCTGAGAGTTTCCAGTACCCTAATTGAATAAGCTTTCGACATATCCGAAAGAACTTTACCGAAATGCTTGGAACGGTTAATTGAATACTGATTGACTAACCCAACCAAAGCCAGTAAAATAGTTGAAGCAATTGTCAATTGCCAGGATATTGCTAGCAGTAAACCTGCGAATACCAAAACAGTGATGGCGATAATAATTACCCGAATTAATGTGCCGATCGTACCCGCAGTCCGACCTATCTCTCCACCCAAACGGTTGATCAAATCGCCTACCTTCATCTTGGCATAATAATCCAAGTCCACCTCTAGCAACAACCGCAATCCTTCTTCCCGCAAATCCGACGTTAACGTCCGCCCCAGCGAACTCGATACCAAACTACTGGCATAGGTAGCCACATTTTTCAAAACAATTGCCAGCAAAATCGACACTGCCATTACTGACAAGCGGTATTGTTCGGGAATGCCATCAAAGGGCGACATAATCGCTTGGATCAGCGGCGGGGCACCTTTTAAATCTACTTTTTGCCCTAAAAAATTCAACAGGATGGGTACAATTAAAGTTGTACTCACACCATTAAATAGCGCCCCTGAAAAGCCCAGCACGATCGTTAGTGAAATCCAAATTGGATAACGGCGAGCAAATTTGAATAAAAGCTTAGTGGAAGACATGCAGGTATTATTTCTATTAGTAACTGACCTTGAATACCTATACTCAATTTATTGGCAAGCTCGACCTCACCACATCTTCTTTTCCTATAAATTGGCTATTAGCTCTGAAAGTATAGCGGACATAGTATATACACTGTAGTATTTTACACATCTTTCTCTCGCTTTTTGCCCTTTCTCGTTTGCTTCATCCCAATGCTGGAATATCCCTAGAATCTTTTCAGCGAGTAGCTCCGGGCTACCAGGTTCGACTAAATAACCAGTTTCATCTAATATTTCCGGAATATCGCCAACTTTTGTCGATAAAACAGGTTTAGCCATAGCCATTCCGTCCGTTAGTTTGAGAGGAAATTGGGCCCTAGCTGCGAGATCGTCTCGCTGTGGCACAACCACAACATGAGCGGCAGCTACCACCTCTGGCATCACTTCCACAGGACACCTTGGTAGCTTAATAATCCAACGCCCCCATCTTTGCATAAGTTTATCATCATAATCATCATAGGGACTGCCCCCTACAATCACCAGCCTTAAATCTGGTTGTTCGAGCAAGTCTAGCGCCTTTAAAACGTCTTCAACGCCCTTGTGAGGTCGCGGCGCTCCCGGAAACATTAGAATACGATACCCAGACAGACCGTAGCGAGATCTGCTTGTTTCGGGATCGTACTTACTGGGGTCAAACATTTCCGTATCTTTGCCATTGGGTAAATAAACACCACCAAAGCGTTTTTTGAGAAACTCGGTATCTATTGTGACGGCATCTGCTTTCTGCACCAAGCTTTCCATCCACTTTACATACAAAGGATGATCGGGATATCGTAGCGCCCCATCTTTTTTAAAGATGTCCCTATAAAGCTGTTTTGGTGTGGGACGGTATTTCCATTCGTCTCCTCCGTACCAGCTGAGTTCCCAGTCATCCATATCTAAGAGCAAAGGACGACGATCGAATATTTTTTTTATTAAAGAAATACCAAAGCTTGTCGGCTTTGGTTTGACTGCGTAAATAATATCGCCATCTATCTTTTTTAAGAGCTTGTTAGCTGGTTTAAATAATTTAGGATACTTATAACCTGCTTCCGCATAAATTGGCATTCCCTCTGGAGGAATTGCATACAGTTCTTTACCAAAGGTAAATCCTACACACTCTATTTCGTAGTTTAATTTTTTGAGTACTTGTCCTAGCAAAAATGCCCGGACTGCTCCACCTCCAGAAAAGTCGCTGACGACTAATGTAACTTTTATACTCATATTTTAATTCTCTTTATTTTATGATGGAGCGTTATTTTTTGAGTATTTTGTCAAGTTAAATAACGGTGATAATAGGGAGAGTATTTTTTGAGAGCGCGGCCCTCGGTACTTTTGATAAAGTATAAAACTTGGCACTATCATCCTCAATGAATAAATCAATTTCAGCAACGTAGCATTACTAACTTTTACTCTTTTATCTAAAAAATATACCGGCGAACGAATAATTTTCATTAACCGCTCAAAATTATCTTTATCTTTTTCTCTAATTGTGTCTTGTACCAAAAAATTTATGCCGCTTTCGCAAAGCGGCAGTAACTCTTTGTGTTGGCGATAAATCGTTTCGTAGAAAAGAATATAATACCCTTTCATGTAAGACCACTTATTAGTCCTATTAGTGCGATGCTTTGTATAAAAAGCACCAACAATAGGGGTATAAATAAAATCTACTCCGGCGAGCAGAAGGTCTAATGTAAAATCTCTATCTTGCAGAGCTTTAAGACTTTCATCAAACATTTTTTTACTAAAAATGCTTCTGTTCATCAACAAGCATTGCTGCAACAATGGAAATGGAGAATCAGCTAAAAAATCAGGGATAAGTAAGCGTTGAATTAATTGTTCTTTTGTCAAATCTCCGACTATATTTAACTGCCTGTCGGTAATATTTTTTTCCCCGTCTAGAAAGACCCGCTCGTAATCGCAATAAAACACAGCATTTTGTGGCTCTACCCCCTTTAAATGACTTAATTGAAATTCAGTTTTACGCTCGTCGATCCAATCGTCTCCATCTAAAAATTGAATCCATTCGCCTTGAGCTTGCCCAAACCCGAAATTACGAGCAGAAGATACGCCCCCATTTTCTTTATAAAAATATTTTATGCGCGAATCGAGCCTCATTAAATTCTCGACTACTTCACGAGTATTATCGGTAGAGCCATCATCGACAATCAGGCATTCTAGGTCGGCAAATGTTTGATTAATTACACTTTTAACTGACTTCTCTAGGTAGCGATCCTGATTGAAACAAGTAACAACAATAGATACCACAGGAGGCATTGTTAAGCAATCCTATCATTCAAAATCAACTATTCATTTAGGCTTTTTGTTGTTCAAGCATGACGCTGTTGGTGCCATTTCCAGGCATGAGATATGATGTCAGATAAATCCGGGTATTGAGGATTCCAGCCCAGGATTTGTCGGGCTTTGTCGCTACTGCCAACTAAGACGGGTGGGTCGCCAGGACGCCGATCGCACTCAATAGCTTTAATTTCTCGTCCTGTTATCCCCCTAGCGGTTTCGATCGTTTCTTTCACCGAAAAACCGCCGCCATTCCCTAAATTAAATACCGCACTATCCCCCGACTCCAACAAATATTTCAGGCCCAAAACGTGCGCTGCGGCCAAATCGTTGACGTGAATATAATCGCGAATGCAAGTACCGTCTGGGGTCGGATAATCTGTACCAAAAACCGAGACAGACTCTCGTTTTCCTAACGCCGTCTGCAACACTAAAGGAATTAAGTGCGTTTCCGGATTGTGGTCTTCTCCCAACAAGCCATCGGGATCGGCACCGGCAGCGTTAAAGTAGCGGAAGCAAACAGATTTTAGATCGTAAGCAGCATCAAAATCCGAGAGTATCCGTTCTACCATCAACTTACTAGCGCCGTAGGGATTGATGGGATTCTGGGGATGATCTTCCGGAAGGGGAAGAATTTGCGGTACACCATAGGTGGCGCAAGTGGAAGAAAAGACAAATTTTTTCACTCCGGCTGCCAACATAGCTTCTAACAGCGTGAGAGTTCCGTATACGTTGTTACGATAGTATTTGGCTGGATCGGTCACAGACTCGCCCACATAGGCAAAAGCGGCAAAGTGCATGACGGCGGCAATGTTGAGCCTGGAGAAAAGCCGATCGAGCAAAGGGCGATCGCTCGTATCCCCAACCACTAACTCTACCTGCAAAACCTTCTCTACCAAATCTCGGTGTCCGTAGATCAGGTTATCCAAAATAACTACATCGTAACCGGCACGTTGCAGCGCCAGTACCGCATGGGAGCCAATATATCCGGCTCCCCCTGTGACTAAAATGGTTGGTTTATCTTGTGGCACTTGTTTTCAGGATATTGCTAGTCAACTATTTTCAGGCGACCGACTTGGATGTAATCAAAGATGTGATTGATTTGGCGGCGGTCTTCGTCAGTGAGTTGCGTGTCCGAAAGAATGGCACAAGTCAGCAACATATGCTGCTTGCGGCTAATTTGACCCGCAACCAAAATTCGATCGACAATCTGTTTAGCTTCTAAAGTTGTTTTGCTCGGTACGCCCCCTTTCATCCGTGACTAACTCCCTTCCCGATAACTAAAAAAATAATTAAGACATTGCGATCGTGCAGGGTTTTCTCGAATTTATCAGTCGCTACACTCATTCTAGTGAAGAACTTTCTATAGAGGTATTTTTTCATGCAGGTTCATCGGCTCCCAGCACTCTCGGACAACTATATATTTGTGTTGCACGATCCTGAAGAAAATGTCGCAGCTGTTGTCGATCCGGCAGAAGCTGAGCCAGTACTGCGTTTCCTTGACAAAATTGGCGCTGTCTTAGTGGCTATTTTTAACACTCACCATCACAGCGATCACGTGGGCGGCAACAAGCAACTGATGCAACGCTTTGCCAATCTCCGCATCTACGGAGGGGGAGAGGATTTTGGCAGAATACCGGGACAAAATGTGTTTTTGCGAGAAGGCGATCGCGTCCAGTTTGTCGATCGCATCGGCGAAGTGTTTTTTGTCCCCGGACATACCCGCGCCCACATCGCCTACTATTTTCCCCCAAATGTGGCCGATGCGCCAGGGGATTTGTTTTGCGGCGATACTCTGTTTGCTGGCGGTTGCGGCAGACTTTTTGAAGGCACTCCGTCCCAAATGATATCCTCCCTAAGCAAGATCCGCGCTTTACCCGACAATACCAGAGTTTGGTGCGCTCACGAATACACGCTGAAAAACTTACAATTTGCCCTGACTGTAGATGGTAACAACCCGGATTTACAAGCTAGATACACTCAAGTCAAGGAGTCTCGCAGTCGATCGGAAGCTACCGTACCATCGCTTTTGGGGATAGAAAAGCGCACGAATCCGTTTCTGCGCTGGGATAACCCGCATTTGCAAGCGGCGGTAAAGAGTGACGAACCGGTGCAAACTTTTGCCAGACTGCGGGGAATGAAAGATAGATTTTAGCCAAGATTGACAGTTGCGATCGACCCCCCTATTTCGCTACTATGGTTTGTTCGGATCTGATTAAGCAGCCTGTTCAGGAAAGCTCATGGCCAAACGCATTCAATTAGTTTTAACTCAGGATATCAGCAAGCTGGGCAAATCCGGCGATTTAGTAGAAGTGGCTCCCGGCTACGCACGCAATTATCTCCTTCCTAAGCAATTTGCTACTTTTGCCACCCCAGCAATTCTCAAACAAGTGGAACGGCGCAGAGAAAAAGAGCGCCAGCGCCTTTTGGAACTCAAGGAAGAATCGATCGCGATCAAAGCAGCGATCGAAGCTGTCGGTCGCTTTAACATAGCCAAACAGGTGGGCGAAGCAGATGCTATCTTTGGGACAGTTACTGGCCCGGAAGTCGCCGAAGCGATTCAGCAAGCTACCGGCAAGGAAATCGATCGTCGCGGTATCACCTTACCCGATATTCGCAAGACCGGTACTTACAAAGCTGAAATCAAGTTGCACCCAGAAGTAACCGCAACAGTAGATATTGAAGTAGTGCCTAGCTAAGGGAATTTTGGATTTTGGATTTTGGATTTTGGATTACCATTAGTCATCATCGTCAGTCTTTAGTAGAAGGCTGTGTATTAATGGCTTGTTGCTAATCAACGACTAAATAAAAATCTAAAATCTAAAATCTAAAATCTAAAATGATTTATGGTTGACTCACGCAATTTTCAACCGATTGGCGATCGTCTCCCTCCGCAAAATATAGAGGCGGAAGAGGCTATTTTGGGCGGCATCCTGCTAGATCCGGAAGCGATCGGCAGGGTGCTGGATATCCTCGTACCGGATGCTTTTTCCCTGGAAAGTCATAAAATTATCTATCAAGCAGCGCTGACTCTTCACGCGCAAAGCAAGCCGACGGATTTAATGACAGTCGCTGTCTGGCTTCACGACAACGATCGGCTTGATAAAGTGGGGGGTCAAAGTAAGTTAGCGCAACTGATCGATCGCACCGTCTCCGCTGTCAACATCGACCAGTATGCCAAACTCGTAGCAGAAAAATATCTGCGCCGCAAATTAATTCAAGCCGGTCATAAAATTGTCGATCTCGGTCACGAGACAGCCACAGAATTGTCGATCGTACTCGATCGAGCAGAACAAGAAATTTTTGGCATTACTCAAGAACGACCTCAGCAAGGTCTGATATCGATCGCCGAAACGCTTAACTACACTTTCACCGAACTTAACAATCGTAGTGAAAATGTAGCGCTACCCGGACTCACTTGCAATTTTTACGACCTGGACGCGATGACAGGCGGTTTTCAGCGATCTGATTTAATTATCGTCGCCGGTCGCCCTTCAATGGGTAAATGCTGTAGCGCAGACACTGAGATAATTTTAAAGGATGGTAGCGTTGTCACAATTCGGGATATTTATAAACGTCGCCACGCTGAACTATTAAGTTTAGGGAAAGATTGGAAATTTTACTTCACTCAACCATCCGCATTTGTAGATGATGGCATCAAACCAGTGTTTCGCGTTACAACTCGTTTGGGAAGATGGGTTGAAACCACACTCACACATCCTTACTTAACTATTAATGGATGGCGTCCGCTTTCCGAAATTAAACCAGGCGACAAAATTGCCGTACCTCGCCAAATAGATGTTTTTGGTACAGAAACGCTCGACGAAGAAAAAGTTAAACTGTTGGCATATTTAATTGGCGACGGCTGTTTAACTCATACTTCACCTCAATTTACCAATAACAATCCATTATTGCAAGAAGAATTTACAAAAGCTGTAGCGATTTTTCCAGGTGTTAAAGTCAGATTGGAAACGGCGCGAGGTACGCGAACACCAACTTTATACGCTACAGCAAATTTAGAGTTTATAAAAAATTATCGACAGCTTTTTGCTGAGAGATTGCGAACAATTATCGAAGAGCAACGTTGGTCTAGTATTCAATTAGCGCAAGCGATAGAAGTCAGTTCGTCTTCGATATTAATGTGGACGAAAGGGGTTTGTGTACCAAACAAAGAAACTTTTAGTCGCCTGCACGAGGTACTGGGAGTTAAACCAGAAGCACTTGTACCTGATGGAATTAGCGCAATTAGTAAAAATGGCAAAAACTCGCTTACAATTTGGTTACAAGAATTAGGAATTTGGGGAAAAGATGCTCATGCGAAGACTGTACCATCAATTGTTTTTAAATTGCAGCGATCGCAACTAGCTTTATTCCTAAATCGTCTCTTCGCCACAGATGGATGGGCAACAGTTATTGCTAGCGGTCAATCGCAGCTAGGATACTGCACTGTTAGCGAAAAACTCGCTCGCCAAATCCAACACCTGCTGCTAAGATTTGGCATCGTTGCTGCTATCAAAAAGCGAGCGGTAAAATATAAAGGCGATCGCAGACAAGCTTGGCAGCTAAATATTACCGATGCTCAGTCAATCAAAACTTTTATTGCGGAAATAGGTATTTTTGGTAAAGAAGAAGCACTGCTTAAAGTTCAAGCAGCTTTAGCAAATAAGAAATACCAAACCAATTGCGACTTAATTCCTATAGAAATTTGGCCAAAAATCGCTCTAGCTAAAGGAAGCGAACCTTGGACGCATTTGGCCCAACGCTCTGGAATTAAAGGCTACAGCAATATCCACGTCGGCAAACGAGCTTTATCGCGAGAAAAGCTTTTTAAATTAGCTTTTGCTGTCAACGATTTGTCGCTTCAACAGTTAGCAACAAGTGAAGTTTACTGGGATGAAATTGTTTCCATTGAATCTGTTGGCTATAAACAAGTTTACGACTTAACCATCCCAGAAACGCATAACTTTGTTGCTAATGATATTTGCGTTCACAACACTAGCTTTGCCTTGGGAATCGCTCACCAAATATCGAAAACACATCAATTTCCAGTGGCAATTTTCAGTCTGGAAATGTCGAAAGAGCAACTGGTGCAGCGATTGCTTGCCAATGAAGCCGAAATAGAAAGTAATCGTTTGCGATCGGGACGGATTAGCGAAAATGAATGGGAACGGTTAAGCCCCGCATTTGCTACTCTATCTGCCTTGCCAATTTATATTGATGATTCTGCCAATATTAGCGTTACGGAAATGCGTAGTCAAGCGCGTCGTTTGCAAGCAGAACAGGGGAGAGAAATCGGATTAATTTTAATAGATTACTTGCAATTAATGGAAGGCGGAAGCGACAATCGCGTTCAAGAATTATCGAAAATTACACGCAATCTTAAAGGTTTAGCTCGTGAAATGAATGCTCCCGTTATTGCCTTATCTCAGTTGAGTAGAGGAGTTGAATCGCGCACAAATAAGCGACCGATGCTGTCGGATTTGAGAGAGTCCGGTTGTTTGGCAGGCGATAGCTTGGTAACATTGGCTGATAGTGGTGTAGAAGTACCCATTCGCGAATTGGTAGGGCGATCGGGTTTTGCTGTTTGGGCGCTGAACGAAGCTAGTATGAAGATAGAACGGGCTGTTGTCAGCAATGCTTTTTCCACAGGAATAAAGCCTGTATGCCGGCTGACAACTCGGCTTGGCCGTACTATTCGAGCAACTGGCAATCACAAGTTTCTCACGATTCAGGGTTGGAAGCGATTGGATGCGATCGAAAAAGGCGATCGCATAGCTTTACCTCGATGCTTGCCAACTTCTTCTTTACAATTTATTAGTGATGCCGAACTTGGGTTACTCGGTCACTTGATAGGAGATGGTTGTACTTTACCTAGACACGCTATTCAGTACACAACCAGAGAAGAAGATTTAGCAAATACTGTTCATTCCCTAGCTGTTCAAGTTTTTGGCGATCTGGTCAAGCCTCGCATTGTCAAAGAACGCGATTGGTATCAAGTTTATCTTTCTTCCAGTTATAGACTTACCCATAACGTTAGGAATCCAGTCGTTAAATGGCTCGATAATTTAGGAATTTTTGGTCTCAGGTCTTATGAAAAATTTATTCCTATGCAAGTTTTTGAGCAACCTCAAGCAGCTATAAGCGTTTTCCTACGTCATCTTTGGAGTACAGATGGTTGCATCAAATCGAGCAAAGGCAACGGCCATTATCCTGCTGTCTATTACGCTTCCAGTAGCGCGAGATTAGCACGAGATGTTCAGTCTCTTTTACTAAGGCTTGGTATTAATGCCAAATTATCTATCAGTCCACAACCAGGTAAAGGACGAGATCAATATCAAGTTTGGGCGACTGGTAATCCTGATTTAAAAAAATTCATTGAACTGATTGGTGCAGTTGGAAGTTATAAAAAGCAATCTCTTAGAGAGATTGCAGACTATCTTGAAGTACGTCCTGCAAATACTAACAGAGACGTTATACCGAATAATATATGGAGAATTTATGCCGTCCCAGCAATGCAGAAGTCTGGTATAACTACTCGTCAAATGCAGGCTCAACTTGGCAATATGTATTGTGGAACAAGCTTATACAAGCAAAACTTGAGTCGCGAACGAGCAGCAAAGCTAGCTGAAGTTGTTAATTCAGATCGAATTAGCTGTTTAGCTACTAGCGATGTATACTGGGATGAAGTTATCGCAATTCAGCCGGATGGTGAAGCTGAAGTTTACGATTTAACAGTTCCGAAACTTCACAATTTTATTGCTAATAATATAGTGGCTCACAATAGTATTGAACAAGACGCGGATTTAGTCATCATGTTATACCGCGACGTTTATTACAATCCGGATTCTCCAGATCGAGATATCGCAGAAGTTATTATCGCCAAACATCGTAATGGCCCGACAGGAACAGTGAAACTTTTGTTTAATTCGCAGTTTACTCAGTTTCGGAATTTAGCCAAATAAAAATATGGCCTTTTCGCATCGGTGATAATCATAATACCTGAGTGGAAAAGGCCAAAATTTTGTTAACTAATCCTCAACAATTCTACATCAAAAATCAGAGTTGCATTGGGAGGAATCACACCACCAGCCCCACGAGACCCATAACCCAATTCTGGGGGAATAATTAACTGGCGACGCCCACCGACTCGCATCGTGCTGATTCCTTCGTCCCAACCTTTAATCACCCGTCCGCGTCCCAAGGGGAAAGAGAAAGGTTGATTGCGATCGCGGGAACTATCAAACTGGGTGCCATCTTCAAGCGTGCCAGTATAATGTACAATAACTGTTTGACCAGTTTTCGGAATCGCTCCAGTTCCTTCCACCAAATCGATATATTTCAATCCGGATTCTGTGGTAACAACTTTACCGTTACCAGTCTCTTCATTTCCGGCGGGTTTTTCTGCGCTTGACATTGTGTTATCTGCAAGTAAAGTTTGATTAATAGCCGACGTGGTAATTGTAGGTTGAGTCAAAGTCAATTCGGATGCGTTCGCTGTGTGTTCAGGGCTGAGAATTTGTGCAAACACCAAAATCAACCCGCAGGCCAGCATAACCCCCAAGCTGATCAGAATCTCTTTCAAAATCAATCCTCCCTACCTCTAAAGCCTCTGAGATCTCAAATCCTACCAGCTTTTCTCAACGCCAGAGCTTATTCTCCAAATCCCGCACCTGACGTTCCAAACGATCGATGCGTCCGCGCAACTCATCCATCTCAGACTGACGGGGAACGCCCAGATCCTGCATCATATTGCGTATCTGCCGTTGCATCTGCGCTTCAAAATTTCCCTGGTCGCTTTTTAACTGCTGCATCAAGTCATCGACCATTCCCTTCGCCTGCTCTGGATTAATTTTGCCCTCCTTCACCCATTCATCACTCACTTCCCGGATTTTGTCCGCTACCAAAGATGTCGTGCCAACACCAATCAATAGTAGCTGCTTGAGCCAGTTATTGCTGTCCATGCTGCCTTCCACTCACTTACTCAAAAGGGCGATCGAATGTAGCCCATAAAGGTATGCTGGAATCTTAGTGTTCCAGCATCCAGTACTATTGTGTCAAATTTGCCGATCGCCTACAGATTCGGTCGAGGTTCGCTTAATGGTTATCGAATTGCTTAAGTTTAAGGTTGCACCCGCACGGCGGGAAGAGTTTATTCATAACGATGCCGAAATCTGGACACCCATCATAGCAAGCAGTCCCGGATTTTTGGGCAAAGAAGTTTGGATTAATCCAGCCGAACCCACGGAAGTTATCATGGTAATTCGCTGGGCAACTTGCGAACAGTGGAAATCGTTTCCCCAAGAGTTATTACACAGAACAGAAAAGAAGTTTGCCGAAGCGATGGGAAAGTCTTATCAGATGCTTGAGTCACTCGAATATCAGGTACGGCAATTCCCCTCAACTCATCCATAAGCAAAATCAATCCGCAAAAAAGCGATCGCCGCAATGCCCAATTGCCCCCGCTGTCACCAACCCGTTAAAACCCAAGCACTCACCTGTCCCCATTGCCGTCAGGTTCTTAAAGCGCACGGTCATCCCGGTATACCCTTACACCGAGCTGCTGGGAAAGAATATTTATGCGATAGCTGCACCTACCATGCAGACGATACCTGTACTTATCCCCAGCGTCCCTTAGCAAAGGAATGCACCCTCTACCATAATCGCTTTCAACCGGAACCGGAGGAGAAGCAACCTCTCAAAAACGATTTATCCTTGCGTTTCTGGTTTGAGAGAAACCTAACTTGGGTACTTTTGCTGGGTTTATTGGCAGTCAGTTTTTTAGTTGCTTTAATGCGATAGTCCAAGAAAATACAAAAACGGGAGAGTCTTAATATACGTTGCTCAATAACCGCAAAGGCATTTAGCACGTTCTTAATTTTACCTCTCCCTCTTTCCCCTAACCCCTAACCCCTAACCCCTAACCCCTAACTATAATTCACTCGATCGCTTACTATGCCAAATTGCCCCCGCTGTCATCAACCCGTTCCCACCCAAGCAGTCACCTGTCCCCACTGTCGGGAAGTTCTCAAAGCCTACGGTCATCCCGGAATTCCCTTGCATCGAGCCACTGGGGATGAGTATTTATGCTCTAGCTGCACCTACCATGCAGACGATACCTGTAATTATCCCCAACGCCCTTTTGCTAGGGAATGCACCCTTTACCACAACAATCTCGAACCCGAACCGCAAGTCAGTACGCCCCCCAACAACAGCCCATCCTTGTGTCAGTTATTTGAGGGCATATTGAGATCTTTTTGGAACTGAGAAGTCAAAAGTCAAAAGTCAAAAGTCAAAAGTCAAAAGTCAAAAGTCAAAATTTTCTAGCCCCGACGCGCCAGCCCTTCTGCTTCCAGAACCGAATGACTTTGTGGGGCAGAAATTTTTTGTTGAAAGACTGCTAAGTCGAACCAGAAAGTTGTACCGACGCCGACTTCGCTGACCAAGTTGATTTTGGTGTGATGCTTTTCAATAATATTGCGGACGATCGACAGTCCCAAACCAGTTCCTTCCAGGGTATGCACGCGATTTTCCACACGGAAGAAGCGATCGAATATCGCTTGTTGATCTTCCGGTGCAATCCCGATTCCCGTATCGGCAACTTCAATCCGCACGACTTGGTTTTGAATGTGCGATGCTTCGGACTCCTGTTGTACCAAATAAGCGCGGATTGCCACCCGTCCTCCTGCCTCGGTAAACTTGAGCGCATTACCGACCAGATTGGCGAAGACTTGTAGAAGCAAGTCGTAGTGACCTAAAACTGACGGTAAATCCGGTTCAATTTCGTGTACTAATTCAATGCCTTTATCGCGAGCGTTCAGCTGATAAGTTCGCAAAGTTTGTTCGATCGGCATTGCAATTTCCACCGCTTCAAAGTGATAAATTCGGCAGGAAGATTCCAAGCGCGACAAATCGAGAACATCGTTGACAAGGCGGGTGAGGCGGTCTGTTTCGTTATTTGCCGCTTCCAAAAACTCCCGCTGCTGTTCCTCGGTGAGGTCTTCTCCGAATTCGTGCAGCGTTTCGATGAAAGATTTGATACATTGCAAAGGCGTTCTCAGCTCGTGGGAAACATTGCTGATGAAATTGCTTTTCGCTTCGTTGAGTTCCACTTCGCGGGTAATATCCTGCACCGTCATGGCAATTCCTTTAATGCTCTCGCGGTATTGATCGAGAACATTGGTTAGCAAAATGCGAACAGTACGGTTTGTGGGTTGACTGAGGGTAATGCGGAATTCTGCACCTTCTTTGTAGCCGTTGCCCGATGCCATTTGATACAACGGTCTTGTCAGTTCCATTGATACCGGAGAAGGCAAATAGTGGAGAACATTTTCCCCCACGATATCGATGCCATCCCAAGCGAAGATTCTTCGTGCGGTGGGATTGACGAGAATTACTTGCAAATTGGTATCGAGTAACACAGCACCATCTGCGATCGTCGAAACCAGCGTTTCCAGTTTGGCTTTTTCGGCTGTCAGTTCTTCGATATTTTGCTCTTCGTAACTCTCCAGCTTTTCTGCCATTTCGTTGAAGCTGTAGATCAACTCCCCCAGTTCTCCTCCCAGAGGTAGGTCGATTCGCTGCTTAAAGTTACCGGCGGCAATGTTTTTTACACCCACCAGCAATTCTTTAATCGGTTGGGTGATTGTCAGCGCGTTGAAAACGGCACCGAGAATCACCATTACCCAGATCGACACAAAAACTGCGATCGTCACATCCCGCGTCAGATTTGAGGAAGTGACAACAGTGGGATTCGGGTTAATGCCAATGGCTAAAACGCCCAGATACTTGCCTTGGTGAGTGAGGGGGACAAACACATCCGTCACTACGCCATCAGGCGTCATATGTTGCCGCACCATTGTCAACTCTGGATTATCGGCCCAATCTGCTGGCAATTGCATCCGTCGCTCAATGGTGAGGGAAGTTTGCACCTCCGAGTCCGAAAAGGGAATTCCGAAAAAGATTTTGCCAGCTTCATCGGCGTAAAGCATATAGCGCACGCTGGTGGTACCGACGTAGAAACGTTCGGAATATTGGGCAACTTCATTCAGATTGTTTTCTGCAATTAATGGAGCTACGTTGGCGGCTAGCAGCTGCCCCAAATCGCGACCGAAGCGGGTGTCGTTGAGATGGGCATCCTGCTGGATTGTATTCACTGCCCAGAAGGTAAGGCCACTCATGAGCAAGGAAACTACCAGGGTAGCTGCTGCCATTAACCGCGTCTGAAGTGTAAACTCCGACCACCAATGGGCAATGACTTCTCGGATTGTTTTCAGAAGAGCCAGCATTTTAGCAAGGATGAAGGACGGGGGATGAAATAGAATTGTAAAGTTTTTTTACTCTTTCCTTTTTATAGCTTTTTGAGCTATGTCTCGCCGAGAGTACGCGCCTTCAAATTGAATCCGATCGACTGCTGCATATGCTGTAGCGATCGCTCCTTCTATATTTTCCCCGATTGCCGTAACTCCCAGAACTCTGCCGCCGTCTGTAACGGGAAGATAGGGAAAACTTCGATCTGCATTCTCATGAAGCTCCCCCGCTCCCCCGCTCCCCCGCTCTCCCACTCCCCCGCTCAATTTCGTGCCAGCATGAAAGACGATCGCTCCGGTTGTTTGGGCTGACTCGATGCCGGTAATTAATTTACCTTTTTCGTATTCGCCGGGATAACCGCCGGAAGCCATGACTACGCAGACGCAAGCTCCCGATTTCCACTCAATTGGCGGCATTTCAGCCAATCGCTGTTGAGTACAAGCTAGCATCAAATCTTCTAAAGGCGTTTCCAGTAGAGGTAGAATAGCTTGAGTTTCCGGATCGCCAAAGCGACAGTTAAATTCCAGCACTTTTGGCTCGCCTGACGGGGAAATCATCAATCCCGCGTAGACAACGCCTACGTAAGGAATACCGCGTTTCTGTAAAGTTGCGATCGTCGGTTGCAAAACTTCTTTTTCCACTCTTTCCAGCAACGCTGCGGTACACAGGGGTGCTGGGGCATAAGCTCCCATACCGCCCGTATTTGGGCCAGTATCTCCATCGCCGATGCGTTTGTGATCCTGTGCGGGTAATAAAGGTCGAATTGTCAAGCCATCTGTGAGGGCTAAAACGGAAACTTCTTCACCGATTAAACATTCTTCGATCACTACCTTGGCGAAATTACCCTGAAAGATATCTTCTACAGCAGCTACAGCTTCCTCAACTGTTTGGGCGACGGTGACCCCCTTCCCGGCAGCCAAACCATCGGCTTTAACTACAATTGGTGCATTTTCGGCTTTAATGTAAGCGATCGCCTCGCCTGCATCTGTAAAAACAGCAGACTTAGCCGTAGGTATTCCCGCTTCTGCCATTAAAGCTTTCGCCCACGCCTTACTCGCCTCAATCTCCGCACCCGCTTTCGTGGGGCCGAAAACAGGGATATTTTGCGAGAGCAAGTAGTCCGCAATTCCCAAAGAGAGGGGCAATTCTGGGCCAACGGCTACCAGAGAAACGTCATTTTCCGTTGCAAAACGCGCAATTCCTTCAAAATCCTCTACCTTAAGGGGTAGATTTTGGCAACATTCCATAACTGCCGTGCCGCCATTGCCAGGGACGCAGAATACTCGCTCAACCTGGGGAGATTGCAGGAATTTCCAAGCTAATGCGTGTTCCCGTCCGCCATTGCCAACAACTATAATCTTCACATTATCCTCATGCGATCGATATCCAATTAAGGATAAAATGAAATAATTGAAAATTGTAGATTCCCAATTTCAGATTGTAAATTTAATGTAAATTTTAAATCTGAAATTTTGCTGCCATACTCATCCATCACTTTAGGCAATTTATGAGTACGAGTATTGTTACGGGGGCTGCGGGTTTTGTTGGCTCTCACCTAGTTGAAGCTTTATTGAACCAAGGAAAACAAGTCATCGGAGTGGATCATTTTAACGATTACTACGACCCCAGCTTGAAGCAGAAGAATATTGCTAGTTTTGAAAATCACCGAAATTTTAAATTAATTGCCGATGATATCCAATCTGTGGACTGGGCGACTGTACTCGCCGATGCAGAAGTAGTATACCATCAAGCCGCTCAAGCTGGCGTTCGTGCCAGTTGGGGTGATGGCTTCCGCGCTTATACGGAACGGAATATTAACGCCACGCAAGTTTTACTGGAAGCAGCAAAAGAAGCCAAAAATCTCCAACGCTTTGTCTTTGCTTCCTCTTCCTCCGTATACGGAAACGCCGAAACTCTGCCAACTTCGGAATCTGTTTGCCCTCAGCCTGTCTCGCCATACGGTATGACTAAATTGGCTAGCGAGCATCTGTGCGGACTATATCACAAAAATTTTGGGGTTCCTGTTGCCTCATTACGTTACTTCACAGTTTATGGCCCCCGGCAACGTCCCGATATGGCTTTTCATAAATTTTTTAAGTCTATTCTGCTGGACGAAGCTATTCCCATTTACGGCGACGGACAACAAACGCGAGATTACACCTTTATCAGCGATGCTATTGCTGCCAATTTAGCTGCGGCTACTGCATCAGAAGCAGTTGGAGAAGTTTTCAATATTGGGGGTGGGAGTCGTGTGGGATTGATGGAAGTATTAGATACGATGGAAAAAATTGTTGGACGTCCCATTCGCAAAAATCATATTGAAGCGGCAAAAGGAGATGCGCGTCACACGGCTGCGGATGTCTCAAAAGCCCAAAAATCGATCGGTTATCAACCAAAAGTTTCGTTGTTGGAAGGTTTGACAAGAGAATGGGAGTGGATTCAAAAATTATATGCTTCTTAGCATTTTGCAAAACCCAATTTTCATATCATCTCCGGTAATATAAATTACCTAAAGCAATCTCCCTCTTATCTGCGTTTATCTGCGTTCATCTGCCTACATCTGCGGTAAAAATTTAACCCACGATTCCAACAGAGAATTTTTCGCTCGCTCTTGCACCACCGATGCAAGGGGACACGATATCAATGCTTAAAAGCATACATAATCGCAAATGAACACAGATAAATTTCATTGACAATTCGGGGAAGCCAAGGAAGCAGAATTGGGTGTAACTTTGGGGACTTCAGCAGTAAGAATAGTTTTTCCATCTGGAGAGATAACCCATCCTTGAGCTTCTACAATCTGGATAGTAGGTAGTGCATATTCGGTAGTGGGTGAAGAACTATTCTTACTACCTAAATCCCGTAAGTCAACCCAAATTGCATCGTTATTAAGCACGTCTGTAGGACTCGGTGGCAAACCCCCTCTGCCAATAACGGTGAATGTACTCGATCCCCTATCCGCAGAACAGCTTTGCTTAATCTGCGCTTCAGTATTGGTAACTTTCACTGGCGGAATATCAGGAGGGGTAATCGTATTTACTCCTTGGATATTTGTCGAACCGCTAGCAAAGATTCTGCTATCTGGAGATAGAAAAACTCCTTGGGTTATCAGGCTGATATTAGCACCTGGGCCAGCAAAATTATTGGCAATAATTTTGCTACTTTCTAATGCAGCCAAAGTATCTGCAACAATATTAATATTAGTGCCTGTATTCTCAATGGGAACTACGGCATAGGCGGATATATTGCTATTATTCCGCATCTGGATAGAACGTGCGCTTAGAGAAACATTACCGCCTTCCCTACCCAGAGATATCGCAGTCATACCGCTATCACCAATCAGACGGATATCGCCAGCTTGGATATTAATATTGCCAGCTTTTCCCTGAGCGATCGCTTGTAGGTTCGGAAAACTGCTCGCGTTTATAAATCCTGTATTTCCGATACTTAAAATCTCAGTGGGTAGTTGTATATTTCCCAGATATCCACTTGCAAGAGTAGCAGCTACTAAACCAGCAGGTATCATTTGTGCTAAATTCTCTGTTAGTTTTAGAGACTCCGCACTTATTGTCAGGTTTCCTTCTACTCCCGCACCGGAATTTCCCACCCTAATGTAGGAGTTTTGGATATCTTCAATCTTAATATTGCCAGCTTTAAACTGATTTATCAATTCTATAATTGGTAAACTGCTGACATTTATAAATCCGCCATTTCCGATGGTTAAAATATCGCTAGCGATCGTTATATTTCCAGCATTTCCAGTTGCTAGAGTAGTAGCTACCAAACCAGCAGGTTTCAATTTTTCTGGATTGCCTATTAATTCTACTGAGTCCGCACGTATGGTGAGGTTTCCTCCTTGTCCTGCACCAGAAGTTCCCACTCCGATGTAGGAATTATCTCGCAGAATTAATCTACCAGTTGATATCGTCACGTTTGCTGCATCTCCAGACGCGCTAGAGGCACCCCCCAATAAGGTAATCTTATTAACATCGCTAGCATTAGTCATCTCTACCGAATCTCTTGCGTTAACAGTTAAGTTTCCCCCTTTTCCTGCACCATCTGTAGAAACTACTATAAATCCCCCATCTCGGATAATTAGAGAACCAGTATCAATAATCAAATTGCCAGCATTCCCATCCGCAAAAGTCGCCGCCCTCAATATACTGTTATTTCCTTCCGCATTTATACCTGCTACTTCTATTTTTTCTGTTGCACGAACGCTAATAATTCCTCCCGAACCGAAGCTATAACTACTGGTTGATACTGCCGATCCATCTTTGATAATTAACTGAGAAGCTTGGATAGAAAGAGTTCCAGCTTTTTGTTTTTCTAGAGTATCTGCCACAATTATTGAGCTATCTCTAAGCTCAACTTTGTCGCCGATAATTTGGATATTACCGCCACCAGAACCGCTGGTCGATAAGCCAGAATTTTGAAAAAATTCTACATTTCCCATTATGGATGAAGGATTGGCGATCGAGAAGGAATCTAAAATTGATTGATTTTGCGGTGTTCTGATTTCTCCATTGTCGATCGCACCGATGAAAATTTGCCCTTGGGATGCTCTTATTAAGCCTCCTTCACTCCTCACTTCACCACCCAAAAGCGCTAAAGTTTTTCCCGGTTGCACTCCCAAAGCGAGGTCGGTATTTAAAATTTTTTGCTGGTAGTCGATAACCTCTTCAGGGGTGTCTAATTCTTCTGTTGAAGGGGGTCTGATTCCCGACCCTAGCACGCTAATCAGTCCTGTGTTTGGCTGATGGTTGAATTGTAAACCAACGGGTACGCTGACGCTTAACAATGGTGCAGTATCTGCCGATGGTTTGGTGTGAAAAAAGCTGCCATCTGCAAAAATAACACTTTGGGCTGTACTGGCTAAAAACGAGCCACCTATATTCAGCCTTGCATTAGCGCCAAAAATAATTCCATTTGGATTTAGCAAAAATAAATTAGCAGTTCCGTTGGCGCGAAGTACACCATCAATGTTAGAAATTGAGTTACCTGTCACCCGACTGAAAATATTTTGAATATCCAGTGCATTATTAAAGTAAGCAGTGCCGCCAGTCGGGACAGAAAATTCTCCAAAGCTATGGAATAAATTATTACCTGTCCTGGTTCCCCCTTCAATGAGGCTGGTGTTGCCTTGTTGTGTAACGCTAGAATTTACAGGCAAAGTTGCATCCGGGACAATTTGTGCGGAAGCTTTGGAGGTGGAGTACTTGCCAGCTAATAAAAAAAACAAGGCACTGCCTAACACAGACCCAAATCGCAGAGTAAAAAGTTTCATAAAGCCAGTAAATTTAGGAATCTGTTTTCTGCTGACTGTATCGATTTTTGAATTCTCGCTGCTGTTGATTGTGATCCACGATAGGCTGAGGATAACCAAAAGCTTGACGTTGTAAGGGTGAAATTTTTCCCGTTAGCAAGGACTCTGTATCGATCGTCCGCAATTCTGGCACCCATCTTCTAATATACTCTGCTTTCGGGTCGAATTTCTGGGCTTGGGAAGCTGGATTGAAAATTCTTACCGGTTTGGGGTCCATTCCACTGGAAGCACTCCACTGCCAGCCGCCATTGTTTGCTGATAGGTCCCAATCGTATAGCTTTTGCTCGAAGTATTTTTCTCCCAAACGCGGATCTATTAACAAATCTTTAGTCAGAAAACTGGCAACTATCATCCGACAGCGGTTGTGCATCCATCCGGTTTCGTTCATTTGGCGCATGGCTGCATCAACAATTGGATATCCGGTTTGGCCTTCACACCAAGCTTGGAAATGTTCTGGTTTATTGTCGTATGGAAAGGTTTTGAAGAGTTGGCGAAAGGCACCTTCTGCTAATTCTGGAAACCAATACATTGCGTGTTGGTAAAATTCTCGCCACGCCAGTTCTTGCTGCCATGTTTTTACACCAGTTTGTGCTTGTTCGCGCTCGCTTTTTTCCATTGCTGTGTTGGTGGCTGCCCAAACTGTGCGGATGCCAATGGCACCAAATTTTAGTGCCGCACTCAGCCTAGATGTGCCGTCAACAGATGGAAAATTTCGCTTGTCTTGATATTCAAAAATAGCTTGTTCGGTAAATTCTGCGAGTCTTTGTTGTGCGGCTTTTTCTCCTGGTTTCAATAGCAATTCATTCTCCCAAACGAATCCCAGTTCTTTTGCTGTTGGCAATGCGATCGCACCTACTGTTTTCGCTATTTCTCTTTCCGCTTCAGTTAAATTTATCTGATTTTGAAATATCTTGGCAGGCTGAGCTTTGGGTTTGTTTATCCAGTTTTTCCAAAATGGTGTATAAACAGTGTATGGTTGTTGGGAACCTGTGTGAATTTCTGTTGGTTGGTGCAATAATTGATCCCAGAAATTTTGCACGGCAATGCCTTTTTCTTTGAGGGCTTCGGTAACTGTGCGATCGCGCTCTTTTGAGTATGGTTCTACATCCCAATTCCAGAATACTGCCTTGGCGTTGAGAGCGGCTGCTAAAGTTGGTATTGCTTTGCTTGGTTCGTCATTTAATATCAACAATTGGCTACCAGCTTTGGCATACCGATCTTGCAATTCTTGCAAACAACCGATCATGTAAGTAACTCTTGCTGGGGCAACATTATCTTTTTGTAAAATGTTGCTATCCAGACAAAAAATGCCTATAACTTTTTGGCTTCTATCCTGTGCTGCAACCAGTCCTAAATTATCTGAAATACGTAAATCGCGACGATGCCAGAAAAGAATTAAATCAGACATATCAATTTGGGATTTTAGATTGCAGATTTATCTAGATTAAGTAGGGTGCGTCAGAGCGATCGAATTTATGATTATGGCAAAAATTCTCTGTGCTGACACACCGCCAAAGAGCAAAATTGATAATTAGCAATTTGATCGTTAGTATATAAGTCATCCGAAAAATTATTTGTGGTCATCGTGGGTTAATTTTTTACCGCAGATGTAAGCAGATAAACGCAGATAAACGCAGATAAAAAGCTGTTGATTTAAAATCCAAAATCCAAAATCTAAAATAGGAATGGACGAGCTAGGAAAAAACTGGAAATAGATTTGGCGTCTACCGGTTCTCCTGCCAAAATTGCTTTTTCCAATTCTTCTGGAGTCATCAAAACTGTTTCCATATCTTCGTCGGCATCTTGGTCTGGTGGCGTTTGCAGCAATTCTAAATCTTGCGCCAGAAAAGCATAGATAATTTCATCGGAATAACCGGGACAAAGGAAAAATTGTCCTAATTTTTGCCATTTGCGAGCGCGATAACCTGTTTCTTCTTCTATTTCTCGCTTAATAGTTTCGGCTGGGTCTTCATTTGGCTCGATCGTGCCAGCCGGGAACTCCAACAAACGTCCTTCGGCGGCAAAGCGATACTGACGCAGCAATACCAGTTTACCTTCTGATGTTACGGGCACGGCGAGGGCTCCACCAGGGTGACGGATACATTCCCAGTCGCCTTCAGCGCCGTTGGGGAGGCGCAGGCGGCTGACGTCAAAGTTGAATTTGCGTCCTCGGTAGAAGAGGCGTTGCGAGAGGAGTTCTGGTGTTTCTGGAGCAAATCCCATGTTGATTTTGGATGAGAGGATTTTGGATTGAATTTGCAGCTTTGCGATGATTCAATCGGCAAGCGTTAACCGACGGACACCAGAACAGTCTACAGCCTGAAGGAGTTGTGCGATCGTCTTTCCTGAAACCGGTTCGATCCAGTCTGGGGCAATTTCTGCTAAAGGTACCAGCACAAAAGCTCTTTCTCTCATACCAGGATGAGGTAGCTGGAGAGTTGGAGTGTTGAGAATTATATCATCAAATAGCAATAAGTCAATATCTAAAGTTCTTGGCCCCCAACGTTCCCTGCGGATACGACCGAACTTGGCTTCAATTTCCAGCAGACGATCTAATAGCTGCTGCGGACTCATGTAGACTTGCAGCACAGCAGCGGCATTCAAATAATCTGGCTGAGGTGGCCCCACAGCTTGAGTTTGATACCAGTTCGATCGCGCTAGCAGACTAATCCCCGGTGTTTGGTGCAGTATTTCAAGGGCGGACTCCAGGATAGCACGGGAATCGCCGAGATTACTGCCGAGACCTATAGCGCATTGGCCAGACTGTACAATCACACACCACTTCCTAATTGCCTGTGTCGATCGCTAGATTAGCTTTTGAGGGGTTTGGGAAGAAAGCAGACTGTAGAAAATTCGGGAGTAATCCTTAAGAAGGACGCTGCAACGGGGACTAATGGCGTTTACTGAGATTATAGGGTTATAGCTGTGCTACGAACGAACACAGCTATGCTTTTGGAACAAATATATTCCCGAACTACCAAAAACTGTTTTGCAAAGCTAGTTAAAGTTCTGCTGCAAGCATGGTCGCCTCCTAGCTAACATAACCAAGGTTGTACTTATCGTTATCGAGATATCAACATGGAAACCAAGCAACCCCAAGTGCAACAAACTGATACCCCCAAAGTAGAGGTTACCGTCCAAGGAACGGATACCGCTCCCTTGGCGAAACTTCCTCCAGCCGACTCTTCTGCTAACGCTCAGTGGCAGGAGTACTGGGATCAGTTTGTTTTGTACCTGTCTAACCTGCAAGATTACCTGGGTGTTTTCTTTGTAAAATACCAGAAACCCCTAGTGGCTGTTGGATTGATTGTGGCTGCCTTTGTCAGCGTCAAGGTAACGCTGGCAGTGCTGGAAGCACTCAACGATATTCCCTTGCTGTCGCCTTTCTTTGAACTCGTGGGGATCGGCTACTCTGGTTGGTTTGTATACCGCTACTTACTCAAGGCATCGAGTCGGCAAGAATTGACTGAGGAACTCAACACGCTGAAAAATCAAGTTTTGGGAGGCAGCTCTGGAAACGTCGGCAAATAAAGCAGCTGGAGAAGGCTTTTCTGAAAGCTGCTGAAGCTTGACATCACAAGAACGTCCGAGCTATCTCGGACGTTTTTGTTTTTAGCGATTTCATCGCTAAAATGCGTCTTAGGAGGGAAACGTTTTCGAGTTGTCCGATCGCAAGTTAGTAATATAGGAATCGCCAAGGTAGTTAGGACGTTCTTAATTCCACCTCTCTCTCCTGCTTCTCCTTTTTCTCCAGTCCTCAGTCCCTAGCTCCGACGCCCTAGCTATATGCCCAGCCGAAAAACAGTTTAGCGATGAATAGCAAAGAACAACAAGCATCTGAGCTTAATGATGGCCTCAAGTCACCTTCATCAACAAATACTCCCGAAAAGTCTTCTTTCTTCCTGGAATTTGCCAAGATGGTGACGGAAATCGGCGCGGCATTTGCCAACACCGCTTCCCAA
This sequence comes from Aerosakkonema sp. BLCC-F183, assembly GCF_041929145.1. NCBI lineage: Bacteria > Bacillati > Cyanobacteriota > Cyanophyceae > Aerosakkonematales > Aerosakkonemataceae > Aerosakkonema > Aerosakkonema sp. BLCC-F183. The sequence continues at coordinate 69,069 of NZ_JBHFNU010000080.1, forward strand.
ACTGGTAAGGTAATTGTGGATACGGCTGTGGGTGTTGGCGAAGCGATCGGCTATACAACTTCCCAAACCGGTAAAGCTGTGGTGAATACAGCATCTGGTGTCGGGAAAGCGATCTGCGATACTACCTCTGAAACTGGCAAAGCTGTGGTGAATACGGCATCTGGTGTAGGGGATACGATCTGCCAGACTAGCTCGCAAACAGGGAAAACGTTTGTGGAGACAGCGACTGCACTAACGGAGACAACCGCCAAACAAGCTTACAATCTGTTTGAGCAGGCCACTCAAAAAGCAGGGGAAAGCATTACTTTTGTCTCGGATAACTGGTTGCTGCGAAGATTGAGCGGTGTGTTTCGCTTAGATTGGTTGGTAGGTGCTGCGGATAGTGTTGACCTCGCCAAAGCAGAGGCAGATGTGAGAAAGCTGCAAAAAGAATATCCAGAAGAATCACCCAGCCAGATCGCGCACCGGATTATGGTGGAAAAAGCGGTTTATGCTGGCGGTGTGGGACTGGTTAGCAGTATTTTACCCGGAGAAGCTTTGCTTTTGTTCGCTCTCGATTTGGCCACAACTACGAAGTTACAGGCGGAAATGATTTATCAGATTGCCGCTGCCTATGGGCTAGATTTGAAAGAGCCCGCACGTAAGGGCGAAGTATTGGCTATTTTTGGGTTGGGATTGGGCGGTAGTCGCGCTGTGAAGGCGGGTTTGGGTATTCTGCGAAATGTACCGCTTGCCGGGGCTGCGATCGGTGCTTCTTCCAATGCGGTTATGCTATACTCCTTGGGCTATGCAGCTTGTCGCTTCTATGAAGCTAAGTTAAATTCACCTACTGGCATAACGACTTTGGCAGATTTGGAGATCCCAAGCGATAGTTACTTAGAAACTGCGATCGCGCAACAAAAAGTAATGGATGCTATTTTGGTTCACGCGATCGTTGCCAGTCATCCAGAAAAATCTTGGTCAGAAATTCTGCCTCAGTTACAAACTCTTAACCTCAGCCAAACTTCTTTAGAAACAATTGCAGCTAATATCCAGTCGCCCCAACCTTTAGATCCGCTTTTGGCTCAGCTTAACCGCGATTATGCCATTCCTCTGCTGGCTCAGTGTTACAGAATAGCTCAGGCCGATCGAGTAATTACCCCAGCAGAAAATGAAGTAATGCAAAAGATTGCCCAGAAATTCGATCTTGACTTAAATGCAATCAGGGAAATGGTCAGACCGCAAAGTTAGTTTTTGTGGACGCGACTGAAAATAAAAGCTTATTTTGGGTGATCTATGTCACTCAATGTGATAAATATAATCACAAGTACCAACCCCAATAGATCACAATTATCTGTATACACATTGGTCATATTGGGGAAACAGTGGTGCTTTGGCTGTCGATGCAGGTGATGAGGAGTATATGAAAACAATCTTAACAATTAAATGGCTCATGGAGACGATCGCGCTGCAATTTCTTGCCCTGAGTTTGGCGTCGCTGTTGCTGATGTGGTTTGCTAGATCCGGATGGTAAGAGAAATTTTGGATGAGAGGATTTTAGATTTTAGATTTTGTTGATTGGCTCGATCGAATGTTTAACCTCTTGGCGAGGGAAGAGGTAGAGGGAGCAGGGGAGCAGGGGAGTAGGGGAGCAGGGGAGCAGGGGAGCAGGGGAGCAGGGGAGTAGAAGAAATTGCATATCATGGTTCGTTATTCCCCGCCTTCCTTTTGACTTTTGACTTTTGACTTTTGACTTGTTAAGGGCGTTATCCTTGTGAGGGACGCCCTTACCAAAACACCGATGATCAAAAGATTAGCAATAACGTTGTGTTTGTTGACAGGTTCGCTCTGGGGTAGCAGCTACGTACCGACTGCACTAGCAGCCGATCCCGTTCCTGTCACCACTACGCCAGAACAGATTTTGGCAAATCCTACTCTGAGTTTGCAAGATTTGCCGCCTGGGTTTAAGGAACTGCCTCCCCAGATAGCAGCTGAAGTCAGTTCCAAGTTTGAAGGTCTGAGACAGCAGCTGATCGAAGCGGGGATGAAGCCAAATAAGTTCTTTGCTTACGTACATCCGCAAAGCTTGCAAATAGTTTTCGGTTTTACTGGTACGATCGCCAATCAGCCCGATCGAGCTAATTTTGATGCTATTATCAAGCAGATTCAGGAACCGGAGTACCAGGAAGAACTAATCGCTCAATATAGGGAAGCCCTGAAGTCAAGACAGGGAATTGAGATTTTGGAGTACGGTATTATCCCGGAACTGAATAATGTTGCCGAAGCTTCAACGGGTATGACCGTATCTGTGTCGATGCAAGGGCAACCGTTACGTCTGGATGTAGCTGCGTTTCGTCGCAGCAATGTGGGAGCTTTTACGGGTATTATGTACCCCAAGGATCGGGTCCCAACGCCCCAGTTGGGCACGATCGCCCGCTTGTTAGACAATCGGATTTTACAGGTATCTTCTGGAGTCAGTCCCACAGATACAGTCGCTCCTCAGATTAGCCCAACGACTACTGGTACAACCGATTCTGGCGTTATTCCGACAACTGGCACGACCGATCGCGCAGTCAGTCCCACAATTGATACAGGCGATTCCAGTGTCGATCGTCCCGGTACAGAGAAAATTAGATAACCAAAAGATTTTTCTTTACGGCGTCGGTGAAACTATGACGCCGTAGCTATTTTATGACATATTGTTTTTGAGTAAAACTTACCATATTTGTGTCATTTTTAAAATATAATTAGTAAATTTAAATAAATTACAGAATAAATTAACAATTAAAGCAGTAAAAATTAAAGAAAAGATATTTCATTTTAGTGGTATATTGTATTTAATTTTGGTGATTAACTTTAATTAATTGTCACTTAAACTCAGAAGCAACTTTAACTGCAAAGAAGTATGGCCTGAGCAAAAGTTAGTTCTAGTATGAAAGCATAAGTAAAAAATCGGAAAAACGAGCATGATAGAGGCTGAAAGCAAAACTAGCCACTGGTGGCAGCGTATACCACTCTATTTGCAGATTGCGATCGCCCTGATCCTGGCAGTGTCGGTAGGGATTTTATTGGGTGGGGGAAACCCCGCAGCAGGTAATATCGCCCTCATTAACAACCTCGCAATTCCCTGCGACTTGGTGCTGAAAATTTTGCGTGCCCTCGCCACACCGTTGATTTTGTTAGCAGTAGTCCACACATTCCTCACCGCCAACATTCCCGGAACCGCAGGAAGACGGCTGTTTATTTTGCTGTTAACTAATACTACAGTGGCGATTCTGATCGGTCTTTTAGTTGCTAATATCTTGCAACCGGGCAAATGGGGACAAATTCGTGCCCCAGAGGGGTCAGCCGAAAACATTAAGAATCTCGATCCTTGGGCATTACTGCAAAATATGGTGCCTAGTTCCGTTGTTGAACCCCTTGTGAATAACAACGTCCTTCAAATTATCGTTATCGCCCTCAGTTTTGGAATTGTCCTGCGTGCTTTGAAAAAAGAACAAGTTGCCAGCAACAAAATAAACTATGAGGCACTTGAATGGGTAATTGGTACTTTATTCGATGCAGTGGTACGCATTTTGGAATGGGTGATTGCTCTCGTACCCCTGGCAGTTTTTGGCATCGTTGCCAAAACAGTTGCTTTAGAGGGTTTCACACCATTTAAATCTCTCGGTGCTTTAATTATCGCCGTGCTGGTGGCGCTATTTTTGCAAGCCTGCTACTACTTGCTCCGGGTAAAAATTGGTTCCTGGGTGAATCCGCTACAGTTCCTCATAGGTGGATTCGATGCGTTTATGACAGCGTTTTCGACTTCTTCCTCAACTGTGACAATGCCCATCACTTTTCGAGTTTTGCAAGAAAAAATTGGTTTGCGAGAATCTTCCGCTTCCTTGGGCGCATTAGTCGGCAGCAATTTTAACAACGACGGTACGGCACTTTACGAAGCGATGGCGGCTTTATTTATTGCCCAAGTTTTGAATCGAAATCTCGATCTGTTACAGCAGTTAATTGTGGTGCTAACTTCCGTTTTTGCTTCTGTGGGTGCGGCTGGCATTCCCAATGCAGGATTGGTAACAATGACGCTAGTATTTAGTTCTGTTGGTTTGCCAACACAGTACATTGCTTTGTTGATTACTGTAGATTGGTTTCTCGATCGCTGTCGCACCGCAATTAATGTGATGGGCGATATGACTGTCAGCGCTTTGCTTGATGGCAAGCAGAAAAAGCCAGATGTTGAAATTATTGGCTCTAAATCAGACCAATTAGAATAAGTACCCTGCGGGGTGATTTTAAATTTCATCCGCTCGGTAAAGATCTGAATTAATAGCAAAAATTTTCAATCGATCGAACTCAGTTATGTCATCACTTTTAATTGAAGAATTGAACAACAAAAATTGAGATCAGTCCTCCTGACGGGGCGACAACTATAGCTCAAAGGTAGACTGGATAAGCATTTCGGCGCGATGACCTCGTTGATAATAAGGTAATTTCTGAGGACTTAAAGACATTAATTTAGCAGTTTGTTCACTAAATAAATCTAGAGATTCCACCCAAGCGTAGCCGTGTAAACCAATATAAAAGCTGCTATGTCGGCGTTGCGCTCTTCGTTTTTCTTTCACGCGACCCACATAT
>NZ_JBHFNU010000081.1:0-19708 GCF_041929145.1 Aerosakkonema sp. BLCC-F183
CGGGGAGGGGAGTAATTTTTGCTCTCTGGTAAATGTGGTGTTTGTTAATAAAAACTTTTCTAACGTAGGGTGGGGGACGGCAGGGGCGATAACTTTAGTGCAAATAAAAATGATTAACTTTCTGTGCCGTACCCACCATCACGCTGGATGTGGAAAAAATTCATATTAAAAGAAATCTGGCATCCACGGATGAGAACCGGCAAACATCTGCGTGGCAATTAAGATTGCTTTATCAGTTGCTTCTAATTGACCTGCCATTTGCAGTTGTAATGGTGTAAACAAACCTGTGTAAAGTGGTGCTAAGGAACGAATTTCTAACTGCAAATCACCTCTGCCACCTTTAGTTACTTCGGCTTTTCCGCCGGATACTGTAAGGATAAAATTACCATTGTTATCCGGTATCCAAGTATCTTTAACTGCTAGATGCAATTCGGCTTCTACTTCTGGTGGATATCCGCGCAAATTCAAAGCTTTTTCGACATTGATTATCCGGAGGAACCAGATTTCTTGAAAGCGGATTTTGGCGGTTTGTTCTGGTAGTAACAGCAGTCGAGGATCGATCGCACCAGAATACCACCTGACATTCTTGACTTGCGATCGATGATCGGCGATGAATGTCCACAAACCCTCGATCGCTGCTGGTGTTAGCGCTACCCAATCCCAAATTTCCAAGTATAGATTGTTACCTTCGTTTTTTTGGCTGAAAATTATGTAACCTTCTGGTTGAGTTTCTGCACCGATGAGGTAGGCGTAAACTACGTTTTCTTTATGTTCGACTATTCCACGCCAAATGGCGGGATTGCGATCTAAATTGCCGTTGATTTGTTGGGCTTGTCGATCGTAAATTTTGGCGAGAGTTTCAGATTGAATGGTTTTGATTTTTTGTACCGACAAAGTGCGATCGATCGACTTAATACTCTCGGTTGGTAACTCCCAACAGCAACGACTTCCCCCTTGTTCGTATCCCATTTGGCGGTAGAGGCGTTGGGTAGCGGGATAAAGTGTTGAAATTGGTACGCCTTTGTGATAAAGTTCGCGTATCGTGTTGCTTAAAAGTTCGATCGCTACTTTTTTACCGCGATGTTCTGGCGGTACGCCAACTGCTGCTATTCCCGCCATCGGTACAGATTTTTGACCGAACCACTGTCCCATACGGTAAATAGCCAAACCGCCAACAATTTCGCTTGCTTGACGAACAACTCGGAAATTATCTAAACCAATGCGATCGCGATATTCTGGCCAATCAGCTATGGGAAAATTAAAGCATTGACAGAGCATTTCCCCCAGACTTTGAGCTTCTTCTGGGTTGGATACAGTACCAAATTCAATTTTTGATGTCATTTGTCAAAAGCTTCCACAATATCTGTTTTGAGGGGAAAATGCTCGGTTAGCCAGCTAGAGTATTCCCAAGAATGCTAGTTCACTTCTGAATAAATTGAAAATCTGCAATTTGCGATCGTAAATCTAAAATCGCATTATTCTCTGCGTTCCACGACAAGTGTAAGATGCGCCACAACTGCACCGATCGCACCAAGAGCCGCAATAACTGGAAACATGGTCGCACCAATAACTCCGCCAACTAATCCAATAGTTAGAGGTATTTCTATTAATGTGCGTCCTTCTTCATTTTTGATAATGATGCGGCGAATATTGCCTTGATAAATCAGTTCTTTTACCTTCGCTACCAGGCTATCACCGCTAATCTTGAATTCCTCTTGGCGACCTTTTCCTTGGGGTTCTTCGTCAGTGACTACTTCTGTTATTTTAGTTTCCACTTGCACAGTGGTTTTGGGTGGAGTTGCAGATTCGTTAATTCCGGCGTTAAATTGGTTGTCTTGTCTCTCAAAATTTTCGTTCATAACTTAAAATCCTTTCAGGTTATACCTACAAATATAAACTATCTTAAACAATCGGAAAAAACATCACCAAAACGGTCGATCCAAAAGGGTGATGTTATTCTTACTAATGAGGTAGCGCCAAGCTGTGCGGTTGTGCGATCGCACCCAAAATCTCGGTATCCTGATGTGCGGGAGCGTTCTGGGAGGTCGGCGATGGGCAGACGATCGCATCTTGAGTTAGCATGGTAGGAGTGCGGCGATTAATGCAACAGGTATGAGCAAATTATTGGATGCGACTCTCTCAGTGGAAATTGCTAAACGCATTGAAAGCAATGAAGTAAACAGCTTTGACAATGCTTATCATGCAGCATTGGCAACGCCAGGATCGCTCTACGTTCAAGGTTTTTTAGTTTTTTCTGGCAAGCCGTACAAACCCATTGAGCATAGCTGGATCGAACTGGATAATTCTATTGTCGATCCTACTCTGCCATATCTGCACAAAAAGCCGGAAGAATTGTACTACTTTCCCGCCCAAAAACTGACCGTTAAGCAATTGCAAGCAGCATTAGAAGAAGCCAAGGAAGATTATCCAGAAGATGAGCCTTTGCCTGTTTATGGTTCTATGCCTTACGAGTATTACGGCGATGTAATGTTGGGCGGTAAGGAATATCAAGAAGCTTACGAACAGGCAGAAGCTAAATGCTCGGAATTGAACAAACCAAAAATAAAATAAGTGGGAACTAATAGACATTTCCAGAGAAGAATTTCACTCGTCAGGCAGGATGCCTACACCATAAGAATTTTTGGAGGGATATAGTTAGAGTTGAAAGCAATAAGCAAAAGGCGATTTAGGTAATGTTTAGCGATCGAGTTTCGTTTATGATAGATGAAATTTATTCGCATATTAACCACTACTTCCAAACTCTGACTGGATTTCCCCCGCGACAATTTCAACTCCAAACCATTCATAAACTGCTCGATCTCCAAAACATCCTCCTCCGCGCACCTACAGCGTCGGGAAACACGGAAACGGCGATTCCTCTTTTAAAAGCTGGATAAATTCGCTCATTGACCTGCTCGAAAAACCTGCGATGCAGTCAAATTTAACTCTGGAAAAGTAAACGATTCAATCCGTTCGTTTTCTCGAAACTGACGGACTTGATACTCTCCTTCAACAAGTTGGTAAATAGAAAGCGTAGGGCGTTTAGGATTACCGATGAAGCGTCTTCCTCCTAATCCCAAATAATCTACAATCCAATATTCAGAAATACCTAAAGCTTCGTATTCTTCCAGCTTCAAAGCATAATCATCACTCCAATTAGTTGAAACTACTTCAACCACCAAGCGTACAGAACTGCCTTGCGTGATGATAGATTCCTTTTCCCATCGCGGACTATCTGCAATTGTACGCTCATCTAATACAATAACATCAGGCTCGTACCCAGACTCATCGCGGATAGATTTAATGACGCATTCTTTAGGAATGAAGTAGGGAAGTTTCAGCCGTCTGATTTCAAAATTGAGTTCGGCGATTGAAAACCCAGCTACCCGCGAATGTTTTCCTGTGGGTTTAGGCATCTCTACAATTTCTCCGCTGCGTAGTTCGTAGTGGCATCCCGACTCTGAAGGATACCAAGCGATAAATTCGTCAAAGGTAACTGTTGTGGGTATTGCTTGAACCATAACGCCCTTTTCTATTGCTGCTAGATCGGGTTTGATATTTTAAATATAGTGGCTAAACAACCTGGACGATCCACAGTGTACTACTCATAAGTCCCCATTTGGGGATTGAAACTGTTGAAACTATTTGCTTCTAGTTATCGATCCGATTCAAGAAAATCGGCTATTGATTTCACTTCTCCATCATCATTGACCCACTGGTTGCATTCGTGTTCTTGAGAGATTTTACCTCTTTCCCTAGACTCTCGTGCCTTGGTAATCGATTCGTAAAACTGCTCAGAACCATCATTGTTTCCAGTAGAGCCTGATGAGGCAGTAAATGGATTATCCATTGTGAACCTCCTGTCTCTAAATAGACAGAATCCCTGTAGCGGGATTGGAAAGGCTATCTCGATTCAGGAAGTTCACAAACTTTAATACTTGATGCTGGAAAACCCCCTTTCCACGTAGGTCATAAAATAGCAACAGTAATCAAGACAAACCACTCATGGCTCACCCATTGACAAATTATGTACCACTTACGCGCGATCGGTTGGCGAATCATATACTTGGCAAATTGCTTGCGCCTCTTGCTTGAAGCGATCGCGCACATTTTCTGGCCCAACAATTTCGCAGCCAGCGCGATAAGCTAATATCTCGCGAATCAGCCAAAAGGTGCTGGACACTTGACGCACAACCTTGCGGATGTTGCCGTCTCGTTCGTCGCTGATGTCAATTTTTCAGTCCCGTTGCCAGGATTCTGTTATATCGAGAGATCTCGATTAGCAAGGATTGCTGTTGTGCAGATCCTAATCTAGAAAGTTTCAGTCCCGCTTACGGGATTCTTGCCAGCCCTAATACCTAGTGGATGAGGTCTGTCGTTGGATTGTCTGCCAACTTGTTTATAGAGTTTATCTTTGCTTAGTACTCGACTCCTAATTATATAGCAGTTTATCCGTTATTGCTATAGCGAGTGGTACTCAGCACTTGTTGCTTAATCCGATCCGCTGTGTTATCTTTTTCGTAAGAGCGAACTAAGCTTTTGTGTACGATCTTAATCTAGTAACACTCAAAAAGCTCGCTCTTAAAAAAATGGCAGTCTAGGCAGTTAGCCAAAACTGCTCTATTTTAAAGGATGACCCAATTATGACACAAAATCCATCTCTCCTCAAAGAGAGCGCTTTGGCGTGCCAAGTAACTCAGCCGAACCCACTGGAGTTACTGGCTAAGCTGGTAGAGCATCCCAAAGGTGTGGAGTTGGCAAACACGATCTATCAACTTCATAAAGATGTGCAGGGGAATACTCAGCCAAACTTGCAGCTGGTGGCGATCGCCCTAAATAAAGCCAAATCTCTCGGAATTGAGAATATTCCGTATTTCAAAGGCATGAGTAACAGCGAAATTAGAACGTGGCTTGAGCAAAACTCATAGTTTCTCTGCCATACTCTAAGCTGTTGACTATTTATATAGTAGAGTGCGTCAGATACCAAGACTTTCGCTGTGATTTTAAGCTGATTGTCTGACGCACCCTACCGCTTACGCCGTATCAGTTGGCGAATCGTATAGTTGGCAAATTGCTTGCGCCTCTTGCTTGAAACGATCGCGCACATTTTCTGGCCCAACAATTTCGCAGCCAGCACGATAAGCTAATATCTCGCGAAACAGCCAAAAGGTGCTTGACACCTGACGCACTACCCTGCGGATGTTGCCGTCTCGTTCGTCGCTGATGTCCCCGCGTTTCGATTCGTAGCTATTGGCCAGTTCGCCCTTAAAGTGTAAATACACTTTGACGAAATCCAGATTTTCTCGCCATACACCGTCGCTGGGGAGGATGTTGAGGTCTTTAATGCGATCGAGTCTGAGGGAACGGTTGTGCGCGAGTTCTGGTAAATCGTAGTTGCCGACGGTTTCTTCGTTCCAGGTTTCTAAGTAGAGGCGTTTTTCTCTGAGCAAGATTTCGGCGTAACGCACGGTAAACACCCAATCTCGCTGCTGTGCGTCGCGATAGAGGAGGCGGAAGGGTTGGCGGCTGGCAATTTGGCGATCGAGCAACACTCGCCAAGCGGGGAGGGACTGACTGATTTGTTGGACAAAGGACTGGCGCAGGGGGGAATCGAGATTTCCGCGTTCTAGCAGTAAAGCCATTAAGGTTTGCGCTTCGGTGACATATCCCGAATCGATCGACAGTTTAATTGCCTGTTCTAGGGCTTGCACCTGTACGGGTGTAAGTGTAAATCGCTGTCCGAGTTCCAGTTCGGCTTGGGCGATCGCAACTAATAAGCCAGAAATACTCGGTCGATCTCCCCATAAAATCTGGAATCGAGCCGCAATTTCTTCTAGCTGCTCTTTAGTTCCGGGTGGTATAGACAGTGTAATCGTTTCTTTTTTGCGAGGCATTTTAAAATATGTACTTGCACTATGGATGAGTTTGTGTCATACTCGCTCTATAAACAAATATAAGTGACCTGTAGCTGTTGGAGGTAAAAGCATGAAAATTACCTTACTTCCTTTGTTTTCTAAGCAAAATACCGATTCCGAGCATTGTCCTTTGGGATGTCGGGGTCAGTGCAAAGTTAAGGAGAAAGCACCGAAGTTTGGGGAAAATCGAGATGCACCTTGTATTTTGTCCTTACACCAGGTCGAAACTTGTGCGGAAGTGCTGTATGGTGATGCAGAGATTATTTTCAATACCTCGGCGACGGGAGATGGGAAATCGCTGGCGGCGCAATTGTCAAGTTTAATCGATTTGAGGTTTCGCACGATCGCACTTTATCCGACGATCGAATTAGTAACGGATCAAGAAAAGCAAGCTGTCAACTATTGCACATATTTCAATTTGGATGCAAGGAAGCGCGTTGATAGTCTTTACGGTGCAGAATTAGCGCGGCGAGTGGAAGCAGCCGAAAAAGGCAACAAATTTAAGGAATTATCGAAAATAATTGAACGAAAATCTGTGATTCTCACTAACCCGGATATTTTTCATTTAGTTACTCATTTTCGTTATTATAATCCGGCTTACGATCGCGCTTTGTTGCCATTACTTTTTGCCAGAAATCTCGACCTATATGTAGCTGATGAATTTCATATTTTTGGCGTGCATCAAGAAGCGGCAATTTTGAATAGTTTGTTGTTAATTCGTTACAACCGACCGCGCAAGCGTCCGATGAAAGTTTTGTTTACTTCTGCTACGCCTAAACCCAGTTTTATTAAAAAACTCCAAGAAGCAGGTTTTCAAGTAGCAGAAGTGAAGGGAAGTTATGAATCGGAAAGTACACCGGGATATCGCCAAATTTTGCAATCGGTAGAATTGGAATTCGTGCAATTAGATCGAGATTCCGATCCGCTAATTTGGTTGAAAGAACAAGCAGAAAGTATCCGAGAAATTTTGGCAGCAGAAGGGAGAGGACGAGGGTTAATTATTCTCAATTCGGTGGCGCAAGTTAGCCGCGCCGTGCGAGAATTGCAAGCAATTTTTCCTGAAGATAAAGTGAAAGTGCGAGAGATTAGCGGACGGATCGATCGCCAAGAAAGAACGGTGACTCAAACTGAGTTACAAAATGCCGAACAATCGGTATTAGTTATCGGTACATCGGCGGTAGATGTGGGAGTAGATTTTAGAATTCATTTGCTAATTTTTGAGGCGAGTGATTCGGCTACTTTTATTCAAAGATTAGGTCGTTTGGGTCGTCATCCTGGTTTTTCAGCTTACAAAGGATTTGTATTAATTTCTGGTCGCACGCCTTGGATCGTGGCAAGATTAAATGAGAAATTGGCAGAAGTTGAAACAGTTAATAGAAATGATTTTCGGGAGATGATTGAAGATGCTTTCGATCCTCCCGCAGAGTTTGAACGATATCGCGCTTATTGGGGTGCATTGCAAGCGCAGGGAATGTTACTGAAAATGACGGGAGAAAATGCCGATGTAATGCGACAAATTCAAGAGAAAATGACTGATGATTTGCGGCAAGTTTATGGCGAACAATTAGATAAAAAACGCGGTCATTGGTTTGCATTGGGAGATAACAAAAACCCAACTGGTAAAGCAGTACAGGAAGAATTATTACGCTTTCGTGGCGGTTCGGATTTGCAAGCAGCAGTTTGGGATGATTCGCGATTTTATACTTACGATTTGTTGCGGCTTTTGCCTTATGCGAAAGTGGAAATTATCGATCGCGATCGCTTTTTGGCCGCAGCTACAAAATTTAACCATCCGGCGACAGAATTTCCCGATAAATACATCCAAGTTTACTTAAAAATTAAGGAATGGACAGATGAAAGATTTGATATTCAATTGGAGTGCGATCGCACCACCGAAGAACTGAAACAATGCACTTTAATCCTATTAGATAAACTTAGCATTGTCGGACATCCGCAAAGTGAAGTAAAAAAATGTCTTCGCAAGCGAAAATTACTCGCTTTTCTCGTATCTGTCAACCGCAATCAAGCTTATAGCCATTGGGATGTCAGTCGCAAATTACATCTAAATCCCACATTTGGATTGGATCGGCTAACTGATGCTGATGGTGTCCCTTATGCGACTGCATTTAATCAAGATGCTTTGTTGTTGGAAGCAATGAAATGGCGACTCAAACCTTGCGAAAATGCACAACCTTATATTTGTTAAAACCATGACAACTTTACTGCAAACTTTACTGATTGAAACTTTGCCGGAAGATACCGATCCAATTTTGCGATCGTATATCGAGACAATTCTGCCTGCAATGGAACGAGAATTTGCCTTAATTACAGCTTTAGGCGGTTCCTATCAAGGTCACTATCAAAAATTAGTTCGACAAAGCAATTTTCGTGCTGATGAAACAGCACAACGCTGGTCAAATAAAGCCGATCAAAGCTTGCTAGTTCACGTTTTAAATGGTTTGTTAACTGCTTGGAATCTCAGCCAATATTTGCCAGAAGAGTTGCAACTATCAGAAGTAGAAAAACGCCTGCTGTGTTTGGGAATCACTTTGCACGATTACAATAAAGCCGTGCAAGGTCAAAAAGAAGAAACTGCACCGCCAAAAGCATCGGAAATCCCCCAAATTTTACAAGTTTGTGAAACTTGGGGAGAGAAACTCAATTTTGATGCTTTTTGGGATGAGTGGCGGGAGTATTTGTTAGATATTGCATATTTGGCGCAAAATACCCAATTTAAAATAGGCAGCAATACCGTTATTTCTAATTGGGAAATCGGAGATTTTGAAGTTAAAATTGATGACGATCGCCGTTTAGATTTACCCTTGCGTCACCTGCTGGCTTTTGGCGATATTGCAGTGCATTGCAGCGATCCGGCGGATGTGGCGATCCAAACAGGTGGCGATCGCTTGCAAGAACGCCTCGAATCGTTAGAAATTAACAAAAAACTCGTTTACCATCGCCTGCGAGATTGTCGCGGTTTACTCACCAATCAAATTCACAATGCTGTCGTCAATTTTGTTCGTAAAATTGATTGGCAACCGATTCTTTATTTTGCCAATGGTGCTGTTTATTTAGCGCCGCCAAATTCAGTTGCGCCAAGCTTAGATGAAATTGAAACTGCTGTTTGGGATAGCCTGATTAAAGGCGATCGATCTCAGAATCAAAAAGGACTGGCGGATTATTTCAGCACTGGCGATGTGGGATTTGTGCGAGATGGAAAAGGGTTAAAAGTTGCGCCTCAAACGTTGGAACTTTTCAGTCCGGCGGAACTGATTCGGCAATTACCTGATGTAGTGAAAGCGAAAGTCGCAAATGCAAAAAGTCCGGCTACTCCGAAGCGAATTGAAAAGTTAGAAATTGCCGATGATGAGAAAAAACGGCTTTTAAAAACCGCCGATTTGAGGGCCGATCGCATTGCGGAATTTCTCATTTTGGCGCAAAGAGAATTCTTTGAAGAATGTCAGGAATATGCGCCACAAATCCTCGCGATGCTAAATCTAGAAACGGATATTTCCCCAGCAGAAACCACAGTGCAATCAGGAGGTGTAAATTATGGTTGGTATCGCGTTGCTGCGGCTTATATGGCGGCTAATTCTACCCTGGATTTAGAACAAGTAGCAGACTTTTTAACCGATTTTGCCGATCGCCTTGCAACTTGGGCTGAAAATAACGGTTTCCTCAAACAAAATAGCAGTCCGACTCGTGCAGCTTTTACCAGCTATTTGGCACAATATTTAGAAGTTTGGGGATTAACTGAATCGCCTCGCGAGTTTGAAAATGAACTTGCTGCTTATGCAGATGCCAAAGTCAACAATCAGGCGATTTGTTCTCTCAGTTCGGGAGAATTTTCGCCCGAAGATCAACTCGATTCTGTAGTTTTGTTTAAACCACAACAATATAGTAATAAAAATGCTTTAGGAGGTGGTAGAATTAAACGAGGGATATCAAAAATTTGGTCGCTAGAAATGTTATTGCGGCAGGCTTATTGGTCTGCCCCGGCGGGAAAATTGGAAGACAGACAGCCAATTTTCCTCTATATTTTCCCCGCTTATGTCTACTCGCCGCAAACAGCTAAAGCGGTGAAATTATTAACGAAAGAACTACAAAGAATGAATCTTTGGGAAGTTCGCAAACATTGGCTTGATGCTGAAATGCAAGTTAGTGGTTTGCATCATTTAGCTTGGCGAGATGAAGATGAGGATGAAGCAGAAGCAGGAAGATTTGGTAAACATCAATATTCCGTGCGAGACTTGCCTTTTATGGCAATGACTTACACGACTACAATGGGAAAAACTATCACCGATGCTTGGGTGGAACCAACTTTTTTAGCCCTTGCTTTACCCAGACTTCTGGGCGTGAAAGTCGTAGCAACTGCTAGCCAAGATCCGCTTTATGCTAGCGATAAAGAGTTTCTAGAAACTGTCAAGTTAGATGGGGCGGCTGGCTTTTGGAATTTATTAGGTTTAGATTCATCTCTTCGCTTAGATAACTTACAGAATGCTTTAGAACGTTTGTTAATAGCTTATAGCATTCATTTAGATAATCGCAGTGCAAAACCTGATGCGCGTTGGCAAGCTTTTAACGGTACTGTGAGAGATTTAGCGACGGATGTTTTGAATGTGTTTGCGATCGCAAATGAAAGTTTGCGTCGCGATAAGCGAGAACCTTCTCCCAAAGAGGTCGATCGCTATTGGAACTTTGCTCAAATTTGGTCACAAGGAGATGTTAATATGGAGAAAAAAATGAAATTCACTCAAGACTTGGTGAAAAAATATCGCCAGTTTTATCAAGTCGATCTGAAAGAATCAAGTCATGCAATTTTGTTACCAATCACCAAAGCTTTAGAGGTAATTCTTTCAAGTCCCAATGACCTCGATCCTGAAGATTTAATTTTGCAAGGGGCTGGACAATTACACGATGCACTCGATCGCCAAGAAGTTTATAAACGTCCGTTGCTAAAGGATAAATCTGTTGATTATTCCCTACGTCAGCAACAGGAACTCGAAGCAATTCATGCGTTTATGACTACTTGCGTGCAGGAAATATTTTTGGGGCAATATAAAGGCGATCGCGCCCTCCTCCAAGAAAATCGCAACCGCATCAAAGCGGGGGCTGAATTTGCTTACCGTTGGCTACATATTCAAGAAAAACAACAATCTCAATCAGAAGGAAATAAATAATCATGGCTATTCTCGAAACACTCAAACCTCAATTCCAAACCGCATTTCCTCGTTTAGCATCTGGTAAATACGTTCACTTTTTAATGGTGCGTCACAGCCAATCTTTTCCAGTTTTTCAAACTGATGGCGTATTGAATACTGCACGCACCCAAGCAGGTTTGACAACTCGCGATTTTCTCAGTCGTCTGGTTATGTTCAAGCGCAAACAAATTACACCAGAACGGTTAGCAGGACGAGAATTACTGCGCTCTTTAAACTTAACCAGCGCAACCGAAGGAACGGATAATTGCTGCGAATATAACGGCGAAAAATCTTGTAAAAAATGCCCTGATTGCATTCTTTATGGTTTCGCTATTGGTGATAGCGGTTCGGAACGTTCCAAAGTTTATTCCGACTCGGCATTTTCTCTCACGCCTTACGAAAATTCCCATCGCAGTTTTACCTTTAATGCTCCTTATGAAGGGGGAACGATGAGCGAAAAAGGCGAAATGCGGAGTGCAATTAATGAATTAGATCACGTTCTGCCAGAAGTGGCATTTCCCACAGTGGAAACTCTGCGCGATCCGACTTTTGAAGGCTTTATTTATGTGTTGGGTAATTTGTTGAGAACTCGACGCTATGGCGCACAGGAATCTCGCACGGGTACGATGACAAATCACATTCTTGGAATTGCGTTTTGTGATGGCGAAATTTTCAGCAATTTGCATTTTACTCAAGCGCTTTACGATGCGTTAAAGCCGGATATTACTGCTCCGATTAGTGACATTCTTACCAAGGCGACGGAAGTGGCGGATAATTTAATTAAAAAGGAACCCGTGCGGAAAACTCAGGTAATTTTGCGCCCTCAATTGGATGAATTGTTAACGGAAGTTGGGGCAATTTATCAGGATGAAAATCGGTTGCAGGAAACTTTGGCGGCGCTATATCAGCAGACGAAAAGTTATGCCGAAACTTATGGCGCTTTGACAAAGGAAAAGGGGAAGGGTAAAGGGAAAACTGCTTCTTAGATTTGTAGGTTGGGTTGAGCCTTAGCGAAACCCAACAACCATCCATATAGCGTTAGAGTTGGGTTTCGTTCCTCAACCCAACCTACCAAAGAGCAAGATTTGTAGATTTGTAGGTTGGGTTGAGCCTTAGCGAAACCCAACAACCATCCATATAGCGTTAGGGTTGGGTTTCGTTCCTCAACCCAACCTACCAAAGAAAAGATTGAGGTAAATTTGATGATTCTTTATCAATGTCTTCTCACTCTGCACGATAATGTTTTTTTCGCTACTCGCGAAATGGGAATTCTTTATGAAACGGAAAAGTATTTGCATAATTGGGCGCTGAGTTATGCACTGTTTCAAACAATTTATATTCCTACGCCTTACCGTTTGCATGGAAAAAATGCTCAGAAACCTGCTTATTTGGATGCCGATCGCGAACAGAATCTTCTCCATTTGAATCAAGCAGAAATCTATGTTTTTCCCGCTCAACCTTTGAGTTGTTCTTACCAAATCAATACTTTTAAAGCGGCTCAAGTTAAGTATTACGGGAGATCGGAGCGGTTTGGTGAAGGTAATGCTAAACGCAATTATCCGGCTAACATCGGTCGAGCGAAAGAATTAGCCGTTGGGAGTTACTATCAAACTTTCATTATAGCCGAAAAAGAGATAAAAATTCCTCATTGGATACGGTTAGGGAAATGGTCGGCTAAAGTGAGAGTTGAAACTCGGATAATTCCGGCATCTGGAATTAAAGCGAAGTCGGGCGAATATATTTGTCAGCATCCGTTAAATCCCATTGATTTACCTCGTTCTTCCCGTTTATTATTGTATAACCGAATTGTTATGCCGCCTGTTAGTTTGGTGAGTCAAGCACAATTAATCGGTGAATATTGGGAAGTATCGAAAGAAGATAATTGGCAAGGTTTTAAGGATTTACCGAAACAATTTTGTTTACCCAAGGGTGTATCTTATGGAATTAACGCAGTTGCAGTCTCATAAAACTTTTAATTTGTATGCGATCGTCGTACAATTAGGAGCAGTAGATCGGGGATATTTACCTCAGACTTTAGGACGAGCAATTCACGCTCAGGTTTTGCAGTGGTTAAATAAAGGCGATCCAAATGTTGCTGAATTCGTCCATCAAAGCCAAGAATCTCCGATTAGTTTATCCGGTTTAATTGGCAATCGCCGTCCATCAGGAATTCGACCGGGAGATGAATTTTATTTCCGCATTAGTTTGTTAAATGGTAGTCTCATCGATCCGCTTTTAAGTGGGATAGAACAGTGGGGAAACGAACCGATTACTCTGGGCAAGTTTACCTTTGCAATTAAAGGGTTTTATTCCTTACCGGGAACTCATCCTTGGGTTGGTTCTGCTGATTATGAAATGTTGGCTAAATTGCCAAATTCTGCCAACGAAATTACTCTGGAATTCCTCTCACCTACCAGTTTCAAGCAAAGTCAATATATCCAGCCTTTCCCTTTACCTGAATTGGTCTTTTTCAGCCTCCAAAGACGTTGGAATTTCTTTGCACCAGAAACACTAAAAATTGATGCAATATCTTGGCAAGGTTTAGTTTGTGCTTATCAGTTAGAAACCCATGCTTTGAAAATGGAAGGCGGCGCTGAAATTGGGGCAAAAGGATGGGTTAAATACCGTTTTCCCGATCCCGAACAAGCAAGGATTGCTAATATTTTAGCTCATTTTGCTTTTTTTGCGGGTGTAGGCAGGAAAACATCGATGGGTATGGGCCAGACAAAGTTGATTCATTAGGAAATTTCAGATTTCAAATTTAAAATCTGAAATCTGCGATTGGTAATTTGAAATTAATCATAGGTGATTGGAGATGAATGAAAATTATCTTCCTTTAGCTTATCTCAATGCTTGGGAATATTGTCCGCGTCGCTTTTATTTAGAATACCAATTAGGCGAAATGGAGGATAACGAACATATTATTATCGGGCGCTACCTCCATGAAAATATCAACACAGAAGGTACGATTCAAGAAGGCGATACTCTGATTCATCGCCAGCAGTGGGTATGGAGTGAAAGTCTAAAAGTTAGCGGCATTATCGATGCGGTAGAAGAACGAGATGGTCAACTGATTCCCTTGGAATATAAAAAGGGAAAAATGGCACAACATCTCAACGATCATTTTCAATTATGTGCGGCTGCTTTGTGTTTGGAAGAACGCACGGGAAGAGAGATTGCTTATGGTGAAATTTTTTATCACGGCAATCGCAGACGGCAACAAGTTCAGTTTACATCGCAGTTAAGACAAATGACTCAAGAAGCTATTTTGGCAGCACATCAAACTGCGACTGCCAAAATTCCATCACCGATCGCTAATTCTAAAAAATGCAAAGCTTGTAGCTTAAGCGGCATTTGTCTGCCTTTGGAAGTCAAACAATTACTACGGGAAGGAGTCTAAACAATGTCTGTACTTTACGTTACGCAGCCAGAAGCAGTTTTGCATAAAAACTACGAAGCTTTTACTGTTTCTATGAAACAAGAAGATGGCAGTTGGAAAAAACAATCGATTCCCGCGCAAACGGTAGAACAAGTTGTTTTGATGGGAAATCCGCAAGTAACGGGGGATGCTTTGACTTATGCTTTGGAATTGGGTATACCAGTTCACTACCTTTCGATTTTTGGTAAATATTTGGGTAGTGCTTTACCGGGTTATTCTCGCAACGGCGCTTTGCGGTTGGCGCAGTTTGAACTGTATCGAGATCCGGAACGCCGATTGCAATTAGTGAAGGCAATTGTCACAGCTAAGATTCAAAATCAATATACGGTTTTGTATCGCCAAAAAATTAGCGATAGTCCGCTGAAAAGTCATAAGAAATTAGTGGCGCAAAAGAAAACTTTGGATGAAGTGCGTGGGGTGGAAGGTATCGCCGCTAAGGATTATTTTGCTGATTGGTCGGCAATTTTGAAAGAACCTTGGTCTTTTCCCAACCGAAATCGCCGTCCTCCTACCGATCCGGTAAATTCTTTGCTGAGTTTTGCCTATGGATTGTTGCGAGTTCAGGTAACAGCAGCAGTTCATGTTGTGGGACTCGATCCTTATATTGGTTATTTGCATGAAGTGAGTCGCGGACAACCTTCGATGGTGTTGGATTTGATGGAAGAATTTCGTCCTTTGGTGGCGGATAGTTTGGTGTTTTCGGTGTTGAATAAGCGAGAAATTCAACCGAATGATTTTACGGAAAGTTTGGGTGCTTATCGACTTTCCGATGATGGACGCAAGCGTTTTTTGCAAGCGTTTGAACAGAAGATGAATAGTGAGTTTACCCATCCCGTGTTTGATTATTCTTGCACTTATCGACGGGCGATCGAATTACAAGCGCGGTTGCTGGGGCGCTATTTGCAAGAGGGTGTACCTTACAAACCTTTGGTGCTGCGATGAAAGATACGTTGTTTTATTTGGTGATTTACGATTTACCGGATACGAAACCAGCTAATAAGCGCCGGACAAGGCTGCATAAGTTGTTGTCCGGTTATGGTAAGTGGTGTCAATATAGCGTTTTTGAATGCTTTTTGACTGCCATCCAGTTTGTCAAGCTGCAACAAAGAATCGAAAAGTTGATTAAGCCTGCTGAGGATTCGGTGCGGATTTACGTTTTGGATGCGGGATCTCTCAAACGCACGATCGCATACGGTTCCGAGAAGCCACGACAGGAAAGTGCGATCGTACTTTAGTATTCCACAAAATTGGATGGGTGGCGATCGCTCCCAAACCCGGTAACTTCTGCCAAACTTGGTTTCTCCATACCTCAGTCACCTGAAAACCCTGTCAACTACAGCGGTTTGATGAGGTACACAGATCCCCGACTTCTTAAAGAAGTCGGGGATCTGGGGTGTAGTTCATCCAACTGCAAGCCACTATATATCCACCTTTACCCGGTTTCTCCCCTGGAACCGGGTTTTTATATCATAACGAGTACCCCTTGACAAGAAAATGCCGTTGGTTTACTATAGTTTTCGTGAACCGAAGCGGGAGCCAAAACCTGGGGGGGTTCACGAAAAACGCCAGAACCTAGACAATTGAATACTTTCAGCGTTTGGCCAAAGAAAATAGTTGCAATTTACTTGCAATAAGCAAGCCTGAAATGAGGCAAAAAAACTTTCAATTAACAGAATCCCGGCAACGGGATTGAAACAATTGAAAGCCGCTCAGACGAAGGGTTATGGTTCATAGGGGTACTTTCAATTAACAGAATCCCGGCAACGGGATTGAAACCGACCACTTGCCAGAACACTTGCAATCTGTCTCAACTTTCAATTAACAGAATCCCGGCAACGGGATTGAAACCTGTACGAAAGACTTTCACTCTTAGACGAACAGTTCTTTCAATTAACAGAATCCCGGCAACGGGATTGAAACAAGGACAAGCCCTAATTCCAGTCAAGGATCGGCACCCTTTCAATTAACAGAATCCCGGCAACGGGATTGAAACTTTTCAAAAGCACGCCAAATGAAGTTTTGGTGGCAGACTTTCAATTAACAGAATCCCGGCAACGGGATTGAAACGACTAAATTGCCAAATGCGATCGTCGTAATATCCTTTGGTTCTTTCAATTAACAGAATCCCGGCAACGGGATTGAAACATTTAGCTCAAAAATCAGCTAATTCTTGTGGCTTTCTTTCAATTAACAGAATCCCGGCAACGGGATTGAAACTATATGATTGATGGCTTCTTCTATTTCGCGCCGACAACTTTCAATTAACAGAATCCCGGCAACGGGATTGAAACTCAAAGCTATATTTCAGCCCCCCAACAAACCCAGTCTGGCTTTCAATTAACAGAATCCCGGCAACGGGATTGAAACTGATCTTGAAAGTCTTGGCCAAAACTAGCAAGATGCTTTCAATTAACAGAATCCCGGCAACGGGATTGAAACTCGCTTGGACACTCCAGGGGTGAACGGTCTGTTTCTTTCAATTAACAGAATCCCGGCAACGGGATTGAAACCGATCGGATCGGGGATTGAAGATGAAGTGCGCTGGCTTTCAATTAACAGAATCCCGGCAACGGGATTGAAACCGATGCGGAATGGCTCAGTGTCAGCAGCGCCCAGTTTGGCTTTCAATTAACAGAATCCCGGCAACGGGATTGAAACCCTTAAGTCTGTGAAAAGCCAATACTATTCTGGTGAAGGAGCTTTCAATTAACAGAATCCCGGCAACGGGATTGAAACACTCGACCATTTGAGCGTTCAAAACGAGGCCATTGGCTAGCTTTCAATTAACAGAATCCCGGCAACGGGATTGAAACGACCTCGGAGCCGAAAAAAACAAAATCAAAAGAATGCCTTTCAATTAACAGAATCCCGGCAACGGGATTGAAACATCAACACGCACCAAGGCGGTCGCCGCCACAGGGCTTTCAATTAACAGAATCCCGGCAACGGGATTGAAACTGGAAGACTTCGATCCGATGAGGTTTTGACCCAATTGTCTTTCAATTAACAGAATCCCGGCAACGGGATTGAAACGGGCGATTTTCCCAGAGTAGTTTCCCCCCGGCGATCGCTTTCAATTAACAGAATCCCGGCAACGGGATTGAAACATTGGATAATTGCTCCAGGCATGATTATGTTTGCAATAATTCTTTCAATTAACAGAATCCCGGCAACGGGATTGAAACAACCAATTACTGGAATTGCTGATGAGATTTGGCGATTCTTTCAATTAACAGAATCCCGGCAACGGGATTGAAACAATTTGTTACCGATGATAAGACCCCCGTTTCTTCCTGCTTTCAATTAACAGAATCCCGGCAACGGGATTGAAACATGTCAAAGCTCCAATTGGTGCAGGTTTCACCGCGCGATATCTTTCAATTAACAGAATCCCGGCAACGGGATTGAAACTGGCTTTTTTAGGTGTTGTTGTTGCTTCACACAGTTTTCTTTCAATTAACAGAATCCCGGCAACGGGATTGAAACTTCATTGTCAAACCCGACGATTTAATGCCGCATCCCAAGCTTTCAATTAACAGAATCCCGGCAACGGGATTGAAACTGGAAATTGCCGACTCCGAACATGAAAACGATTCTTTGCTTTCAATTAACAGAATCCCGGCAACGGGATTGAAACTCGCAGAAACTAGCCTTCCCGTATTGAAAGAGCAAGCAAATTCTTTCAATTAACAGAATCCCGGCAACGGGATTGAAACGAGGATTAAACGCTGGGCTTTCATCGCCAGTTCTTTCAATTAACAGAATCCCGGCAACGGGATTGAAACCGATCGATATCCCTTTCTCTTCAGCTTCGATCGCAACTTTCAATTAACAGAATCCCGGCAACGGGATTGAAACTCATAAGCTTTTGGTGAAGAATCTGGGAAAGTAGCAGGCTTTCAATTAACAGAATCCCGGCAACGGGATTGAAACAGTTTAATAAATTTGCTAAAATTTGTCAAATAAACTAGAATTCTTTCAATTAACAGAATCCCGGCAACGGGATTGAAACAAACTTTTACCCCCGCCACTTTCACCCACGATCGCCTTTCAATTAACAGAATCCCGGCAACGGGATTGAAACCTTCATGAGTTTCTTCGATTGCATTTGTTCAAAACTTTCAATTAACAGAATCCCGGCAACGGGATTGAAACACCTCTCCATCTGGATTGAAAGGGGAAGCGACAATCTTGGGATTATACTTTCAATTAACAGAATCCCGGCAACGGGATTGAAACTAAAACTGTTTACCAAGGTAGCTTTGCGGCGATCGCTGTACTTTCAATTAACAGAATCCCGGCAACGGGATTGAAACCTAAACATCAAGCGGTTTCAGAATTTATTGTTCGCCTTTCAATTAACAGAATCCCGGCAACGGGATTGAAACGCACAACAACGCAGTAAACATTTCGCTAGCTGTAAAGCAGTTCTGCTATCAATTAACAGAATCCCGGCAACGGGAATGAAACCTGAATCCGTTGAGTCGAACCACTGAGTCCGTGTACTTTCAATTAACAGAATCCCGGCAACGGGATTGAAACATTCCCTAACCGGCTCGCCGATTTGGGAACACCGCATCCTTTCAATTAACAGAATCCCGGCAACGGGATTGAAACGTCGATCCTGTCTTGTACGTGACAGAAATCCTTCTCACTTTCAATTAACAGAATCCCGGCAACGGGATTGAAACTCAAAATTTGGCGGCAGGGCAAACGATTTCCAATTCTTTCAATTAACAGAATCCCGGCAACGGGATTGAAACTTCTGATTGGTAAAAATCCTTATACACCTAGTTGGTGTCCTTTCAATTAACAGAATCCCGGCAACGGGATTGAAACAACCTTAACAGCGGCAACTTGAACGAGCGCTTCATGCTTTCAATTAACAGAATCCCGGCAACGGGATTGAAACAAAATGCCGCTAGCAGACTGCAAAGCACTCTACAAACTTTCAATTAACAGAATCCCGGCAACGGGATTGAAACAATCGGATATTAAATCCGAATCTAGGAAACTGGAGTTTAGACTAACCGCGCCCTAAAGCGCGGTTAGTCTAAACTCCTATAAATAAAAGTAAAAAGATAAAAAACAGTCGTACAAGTGTACTAATGACACAGGTACGACTGTTTGGTAGAAGCTTAAAGTTGTACCAC